>JAKJHA010000282.1 GCA_022704125.1 Verrucomicrobiota bacterium
TCTTTACACGTGTTTCCTGCGCCGCAAAGCCGCCACCGCCGCACCGACCATCAGGAGCATGGCCGTGCTGGGCTCGGGAACCGGCGTCCAAACACTGAAGCCAGAGCTACCGTCCACCGTAAACGATCCGGATGCCGGCGCAAACTCGTCGGACGTGATGGCGGTAGTGTTGTCATATGCCAAACCGTTCAGGCTGTACGCATAATTTCCGGCACTGTCGAACAAGACGATGTAATATGCACCGGAAGAGCGCATGACATCGGAGGTGGTCTGCTCGCCGATACCCGCCGGTGTGATGGCAAGGCCAGAAACCTCGTCGCCCAGTTCAACACCGGTCGAGATGACTCCGCCGGCATAGGCGGGTGGCGTGCTATCAGCAGACACATACACCAGCATCGCCGACGCAGTGTTGGCAGGCACACCATCTGTTGCCCAATGGATGACAACCGCATGCGACATGCACGCCCCCCCGCAAGCAAGCAACAGCGCCAAAACAATTGTTTTTCTCATGGCCCAACCTCTCCGATTTTAGTTATTCGCCATCAGGCTTGAAAGTGAAAGACCCGGCACCCCGCCGATGGAACCAAAACCCCTTGCCAGCAGCGATCGACCCGGTGGCCACCGTGTAGGACTTCGTGATCCATTTGTTGTTGAGAGTGTCATACGCGACCGGCCATCCATCAGGCTTGGTGAAGTAGTAAAACTCCGCATAGGTTCCGTCACCATTACTGACCAGTATCTTATCGGACGTGACCGTGTTGCCCGTCCCGCCATACGCTCCGGTCCAATCGATATTTGAATCGTTGAGCGTGAAGGCTTGCATCGCGCTGTAGCTGATCAGGTTCAGCCCCTCGCCGACGGTGGTGGCCTGTTTTGCCTCGGAGACCTGGCCCTGAACGTAAACGGCTGATCCGAAACCTGCGACCCGCTTGATCCAGAACCCTTGGCCGCGTGCGACATCAAAGACGCTGGCTGCAGTCGGGGTCAGGGTCTTTTTCAAGCCGTCCGGCATGATCTGCTCCGTGGTGATCGCGGTCCAGCCATCCTCGGTGTCGTTGTAGTAATAGTAGTAAGCCGGAGACCCGCCGTCGACCGTGAGCACCACCAACTGGTCGGCGAGGGCCGGGTCGCTGGAGTGGGCCGTCAGGCCGTAGGTCGACACGAGGTCACCCAGTTTGCCGGGCACGCCCGCCTGCAGGCAGGCCTCGAACGGCACGGCGATAATCGTGTTCTCGGCGGCGGGCGCCGCGATCTCGACGAACCCGACTACATTCGTTCCCGCAATCGGCTGCATCGCCGCGTGAACGAGGCCGGCTGCCGCAACCACCGCAAAAGTCATCCATCCTTTTTTCATGGCATTCCCTTTCTGGCCTGCTCGCTTACTGCGCAATCACTTTGAAGAAACGGACCTTATCGGCGGACGGCACATTGAAGTCCGTGCGCAACTCCGCGCCCGATTCGCCCTGCACGATCGACTGGGCGGTGGCCTGCACGAGGCTCGCCACAGGCTGCCACTCGCCGTTCAGGGAGGTCGCACTCTGCACCTGATAGAGCGCCTTGTCGGAGAAGTTCTTGATACGCAGGTTCACGCGGCCGTCACCGGCCTGCACGGCGGCGATCACCGGCGGAGGCGTCCCTGCGGGAGACGGTGCGGGGCCGGCGGCGCTAAGGCCGGCGGCGGCCGTTCCCCCTGCGGCACCGAGGCTGAGTGCGGAGACTGCGCCGCTCGCGGCGCTCGCACCCTGAGCGGCAACCAAGCCGCCGAGCGTTCCGTCGGCCTTGCGCGTGTCGAGCACGACGATCACCCACGAGCCGCCTTCCGGGTAGGTCGCGGCCGGGTACTGGATGGCCTTGTATCCGCACTTGGCCCCCTCTACCGCCTGCCCGCTGGTGACGATCACATTGTTGAGCGGGTCAACGAGAGAACCGTCGGTCTGAACGCCGCCGAAAACCGCGCCCTGCTTGACGTAAACCAGCAGGTAGGTCTCACCCACCAGAACGGGGGAACCGTCCGCGTAGGTGTCAGGTCCGGGCGTTGACATCGCGAGCGTCAACTGATCTTTTACCTCGGCCCCGAACATCGTGGCCGCCACGAGCAGCCCGCCGATCAATGAAAGCGTTTTTTTCATCGTGATTCTCCTTGAAGTGGCTTAGGGAACGATCAGCGGCTGGAAGAAGGCATAGCCTCCGGCCGGGATGGTGAAGGAATAGGTTGCCGAACCGCCCGTAAAATCGATGAAGTTCGGGGTCACCGCTCCGTCGAGCAACGTCCAGGTGTCTTCAGCGGTTTTCTTACCCTGCAACTGGATGCGTCCGTTTATTTTTCCGGCCTTCGGGGTGGTTTCGACGGTCAGCGAAACCGTCACATTGAGCTGCGTCGGCGACACCAATTTAATCTTGGAAATGCCGAAGGTATAACTTTCCACCGGGTCAACCGCAGTCCCGCTGAGGCTGTTCAGCAGGTAGGCGGTGTTGACCTGCGTCTGCGAGAGGTCTGTCAGATCTGCCACATTTCCGGCGTCCAGCCAGGCGTTGACCCGCGTGAGTTCTTCATCCGACAGCGTTTCGGGTGCGGGCAAGGACGGCACGGCGGTCGTCGGCCCCGGCACCGCGTAGGCCGGATTGCCGTGGCTGACGTAAAGCTCGTCAATCAGTCCCGTTCCGTAGAAATTGACCGACGCAAGCGTGTTGGCGACCCCGGCTTGCTTGACGGACAAACCCGTATTGATTGCCACATCGTTCAACAGCACGTCGAACTTGCCATCCTGAAGCTTGACGGTCACCTGATACCATTTGTTGGTGTCAAGCACGTTCGCATTGGTTGTGGCGCCGCCGGCGTGCACGACAACCAACTTGGCGTCCGAGGTCAGGAAGAGCGCCAGCTTAGAGTTGGCCAGCAACTCGGGGTCTGGCGCATTGACCAGCGGGTCGAACTTTATTCGCAAATCCACATACACCGGCTTGCCGGCGAAGGAGACCGGATCGCCCGAGGTCGCGTAGGCCAAGGTGTTGGAAACCACCTCGCCGTCCGTCTCGAGCTGCAACACCTTGGAGCCCGCGGCGAACCAGGCGTTTGACCGCACCGGCAAATCGGTCATGGCGGGGTAGTCGTTGGTCAGTACGTTGAAGCCC
>JAKJHA010000283.1 GCA_022704125.1 Verrucomicrobiota bacterium
ACGTTATCTTTGGGCTCCCCATCCACTACACGCCGGGAGACAATGGCGTGAACACCCGTTTCACCAAGCGCGGTCCCGGCACGTTGGAACTCAGCTATGGGAAGAATTCGTACACGGGAGACGTGAATGTGGTAGAAGGCACGCTCTTTTTGAACGGCAGGCAGGTTTCCCAGACCAATCCCTTCTCGCCGCTGGGCAACCCCCGGGTGCCGCACCACCTCTATGTGGGTACGAATACGCTGCTGCACTTCAACCAATCCGACGTGATGGGGCAGGCCTATTCGCGCTCGTTGATCACCATCGAGATCGACGGCGGCACACTGAAACAGACCGCGGGCAAGGTCAACTCGTTCGGGCCGCTGATCTTCAACAACGCGAAGCTGGAGTACTCCGGACATTCCGCCGGCAGCGCTTGGTACAAGCCCAATTACTATACCAACGCCGCCAACGTGGTCACGGTCTCCAACCAGGTCGTCAGCACGACCACCGGCGGCGAGACGACAACCGTGACCAATCAGATTTCCGCGAATACGGTCACCACGTACCTCGCCACCCCCATCGACGACATCTCGGCGCAGTACACGAATACGATTTCTGTCGCCTTCACCAATTTCATTTACCAATCCGATGTCTATGAAGTCACCGAAGGTGGCGTGACGATCGCGACGAGCACAAACGCTTTCGAGGCGGCCTACACCAATGTGGTCACGCCGAATCTGTTGGTTTCTGGCAGATGGGGTACCTTCTATTTCGATGGCGATGTCACCTTTAAGGGCACGAACGCCTACACCCTCGCCAACAACAACACCAGCCTGCTGCGTTGCGGCATCAACGGCATGGTGTATTTCATCACAGACGACATCACCGGCAACGCCGATCCCGACGTGACGATCGCCATGCAGATCGACGACGGCCCGGTGCCGTATGGTAACTTCCAGTACTACCCCATTCCCAGCAATCTGGGCAAGAAGGGCACCGGCACACTGAGTCTGGCGAACCACAGCTCTACCTTCTCCGGCGACATCGATGTCGCGGAGGGCGTGCTGCGCGTACCCGCCGGCGGCAACGGAGAGAATAAAGTCAACAGTTGCGTGGGCAACCCCCAGGTGGCGAGCCGCACACTGCTGGTCCGTGATGGCGCCGAGTTGCACTTCATGCAGTCTGACACGTTGGGCCAGCTCGCAAGCGCCGTCAAGATGGCGACCGCGATCTCAAACGCGACGCTGCGCCTTGCGAACTATACCTGCAACGGATTCGGTCCGTTGACCCTGCACAATGCGAAGGTCCTCTACAATGGCGGCACGCAGAGCAATTACGGGGGTAGCACAGGCATCCGCACATGGGGCGTGATGGGCCTCGGTGGCCGGACGGTCTTCGATGGCACAAACGCCTACACCTTTGCAGTGATCGGCGGCAACTGCCGCTTCAGCCTCGGCTACAGTCTCGACTTTGCCATCGAGTACCCGACCGGCAAAACCAATTACGTCGGCAAGAGCGAGTTCGTGGTTCGCGACATCACCTCGGACGCGCAGAGCGACGTGACCTTCGAAGCGCCCCTGCAGGACGTCCCGACTTGGCCCAACGGTACGTTGAAGACGATCACGTTCAAGTGCGGTCTGCTGAAGTCTGGCGAAGGCACGCTGCGCCTGGCCTCCACCGACAACAGCTATTCGGGGCCGACAGTGGTCACCCAGGGTGTCCTGCGCGTGGACGGCTCGCTGACGACGAGCGCGGTCACCGTGAAGAACGGCGGCTTGCTGGGCGGCACGGGAACGGTGGCTAACGTTACGCTGGAGGCAGGTGCCGGGTTCGAGGTGTTCGCCGACCAGACAGCTCCGCTGCAAGTGAACGCGCTGACCGCCGCAAATGGCGGTGTCGTCCATGTCCGCAACCCGACCGGCATTGAGCCGACCGCGCTCAACGCGCCGTTCCTGCTGGTGCCCGGCGGCTTCGACGCTTCGAAGTGGAGCGTGGTCATGGATGGCGTCGAACCGACACCCAAACTGCGGGTCAGAATCGATACGGACGGCATCGCCTACGCGCGCTGGTCGCCGCAGGGCACAATGATTTTCATGCGTTAGACAAACATGAGAGGCTCTTGCAAAATCCCTCGTGGCATGGGTGTCCCGCCCATGAAACACGGGCAAGATGCCCGTGTCACATCCCTCGTGGCATGGGCGTCCCGCCCATGAGGTAAACACGGGCAAGATGCCCGTGCCACACCCCCGTGGCATGGGCGTCCCGCCCATGAGGTAAACACGGGCAAGATGCCCGTGCCACATGACCGAAGAAAGGAAGCAAACATGAAGAAGACATTAATCGCTGGCGCTGTGATGCTGGCAGTGGCATGGGGACATGCGGCCGACGCGCCGCGGCTGCTGGCGCACCGGGGCGGCGGACGCGAGTACGATGAGAACAGTCTGGGCGCTTTCCGCGCGAGCTACGATAAGGGGCTGCGCGGTTTCGAGACCGACATCCGTCTGACGAAGGACAACGTGCTCGTGCTCCTGCACGACAACACGCTCGAACGCACCACCACTGGGACCGGCGCGATCGAAGATCTGACTGTGGACGAGGTAAAAGCGCTCAAGCTCAAAAAGTCCGGCGAATCAATCCCGCTCGTGCGGGATCTCTTCGAATATCTCAAGGACAAGACGGACATCTTCATCGAATTGGAGATGAAGACCAACACCAAACTGTACCCAGAGGAACGGCTGGAAATCTATTGCAAAGCCCTGTACGAGGCGGCTACGACCACCCTGTCGCGCGGCACCTACATCTTCACCTCCTTCGACAAGCGCACACTGAGCACGATGAAGCGGCTCTATCCAGATGCCGACATCGGATTGATCGTCGGCGGAGGACTGGACGAGAAGGTGATCAAGACCGCGCTCGAACTGGGCTGCAAGCGGATCGCGCCGACGATGGACACGACCACCCGTAAAGCCGTTAGAGACGCCAAAAAAGCCGGGTTCGGACTGACCGGCTGGCCCACGCTGTCCGAGGCGGACTATGCGCTGGGCGCGGCATTGGGCTTCGACTGCCTGACCACGGACTATCCGGTTAAACTGCACGAAAGCGTGAAGGCGGGTACATTGCGGTAAGAACAAAAACCGCC
>JAKJHA010000284.1 GCA_022704125.1 Verrucomicrobiota bacterium
GCACCTACTGCGGGCAGATCACTGTGAGTGTTGGGGACCAGCCGTTGCGGATTTTGCCGATCACTGTGCGTGTGCGCGGATTCGCTAACCCCGTGACCTTTGGCATGCCCACCGCATTCTGTGTGATGGACGGCTTCACGCGCGCACAATACCCGGATCGTTTCGAGGAGATGAAGCGTAAAACCCACGATCTGATGCTCAGCCACCGGCTCAATCCAGATGACATCTCGCGAACCGAGCCGCCCCGCATCGACGACCTGCTGTATGCGCGCGAGCGCGGCATGAACCGCTTCAACATCCTGAACTTGGTGCCGAAGCCGAACCGTCCCGTCAAGTGGGTCTGTTACGCTCCGCTCGATGTCTATACGCCAGCTTTTTATGATGACCTCAAGGCGCGCCTCACACCGTATGTCGCGGAGTTGCGGCGGCACGGTCTTGAGAAATACGCGTACCTCTACGGATTCGACGAGCGGCGGCACGACTATTATCCCGCAATCGCCGAGTTGTGGCGTGCGCTCAAACGCGACTTCCCAGATATTCCGATGATGACGACGGCCATGATGTACCGAGACATGCGCGATGGCAAAAACTATCCAGAGCAGGACATCACCGACTGGTTTTGTCCGTTGACCAGCGTGTACGATCCAGAACTCTCCGCGCGTCTGCGCGCTCAGGGGCGTCAGGTCTGGTGGTATGTCTGCTGCGGACCGACCTGGCCGCATGCGAACTTCGCGTCATACGAATATCCGCCGATCGAGGGACGGGTGCTGGGGTGGCTGACCTACCATTATCGCTCGGACGGCCTGCTCTTCTGGCATGTGAATCTGTGGCCGGATCGTCCGCCGCTCCAAACCGGCGACACCTTCTTGCACGAATGGGTGGCGGAGCACTCGCTGAAAATGCCCGGCGACGGCCAGTTGCTCTATCCGGGAACGGATGGGCCACTGCCTTCGATCCGGCTGGCCCAAGTGCGCGACGGGATAGAGGATTACGAGTGGTTACAGATGCTGGAACACCGCGCGGGCCGCGCCGCCGCCGACGCGATGACCGGCGAATTGATCCGCAGCATGACTGATTTCACGCGCGACCCGGCTGCGTTGCGCCGTGTACGCGCGCGCATCGCTGACGCACTTGAACGCCCTTAAAAGGAGACGCTGATGAAAAAGAAACTGAACAAAGAAACGATCCTCGAAATGGCACGCGGGTTCCAACCGTCATGCGTGATCATCGCCGCGGCGGAACTGGACGTCTTTACGATCTTGCACGCTCGCCCCATGAATGCGGTGCAATTGGCCGCCCGCATCAAAGGCGATCTCAGGGCTGTGATTATCCTGCTGGATGCGCTCGTTGCGCTTGGTTTTTTGACCAAGTCGACCGACACTGAACCCGTTTATCGCGTGCCGAAAGCGGTGGCCGAAGTCCTGACCGCAGGCGGCACGCAGAGCATGCTGGGCATGGTCTGTCACCTTGGTAACTGCCAACGCGCCTGGGGACAGTTGGCCAGTGTCGTGCTGCGCGGCAAGCCCGCCATCCGCCGCCCGAGTGTTCTGGGGGGCGATGGCGATCTGGCTTCATTCATCCAGGCCATGCACGAGGTATCTGATCCTGTGGCGGCATCGCTCGTCGCCAGCCTTGACAAGCTGAACTTCACGCACCTGCTGGATCTCGGCGGCGCTTCTGGTACATGGACCATTCCCTTCCTTCAACTTAATCCCGATGCCTGTGCGACCATCATGGATCGGCCCGATGTGATTCCCATGGCCAAGCGGCGGATGCGCAAGGCTGGACTCACGCGCCGGGTGCGGCTGTTCCCCGGCGACTTCATGAAAAACGCGCTGCCGAAGGGTGCCGATCTGGCGTGGGTGAGCGCGATCGTCCATCAGAACTCGCGGGAGCAGAACCGCAGGTTGTTTGCGAAGGTGTTCACGGCGCTTGAGCCCGGCGGCCAGATTCTAATCCGCGACGTCTTCGTGGATGCGTCTCGCACACGCCCGGCAAGCGGTGCGATCTTCGCGGTCAACATGCTGGCCAACACGCCCGGCGGCGGGACCTTCACCTTCGGCGAAATGCGCGATGATCTTACGTCCGTCGGGTTCTCAAAAGTCAAAGTCCTGCGCCGTGGTCAAGCGATGGACTCCGTGATCTGCGCCTCAAAGTGAAATCTCACACGAAGGGGAGAGTTCATTAGTTCGTTAGTGCATTAGTGCATTAGTTTGGCAGAACCCTCCGGTAGAACGCTCAACGTCCAACGCTCAAGAGGGCGTTGCTTCGCAAGTCTGGCGAGAAATCTGGAGTGCGGCGGCAAGCGGTATTCCGCGCGACGCCGCTTTTAACGCGGGCGGGCCAGAAAACGGTGCCGCGACCCGCGCACAGCGCGGCTCGTGTCACCGCAAATTTTTTACATCTCTCGTGAGCGGCGTGACATTTGCCTCGGCATTCCGCGACAAGCTTCAACTTTCATCCTTCTGAGTTCAGCGTTGGGCGTTGGGCGTTCTTCGTTTTTCGCTTGATCGGCGACAGGGTACGGGTCCGATACGAGTGCGGCGACAGCATTCCGTCTGAAATGATCATCTTGACGCCCTCTTCGACAGAGAGGTCGGTCACGATGGTTTCATCTTCGGGCTGCATGATAATAAACCCGGTTGTCGGATTGGGCGTGGTGGGAATAAAAATGCAGTACATCGGCACCCCTTCTGGGTCGATCATTGTCCCGGTGATAAACCCCACGGAGAAGGAGTCCTTCCGGGGAAACTCGGCCAGAGCCACGGCATGGAACGCCGTTCTTGAAGGCGATGCGAAGATGCTCACAACCTGTCTCGACGCTGAATAGACAGGCTTCACGATGGGTAGCCTAAGTAGGAGACGGTCGCCCCAGCGGATCAGTCGGCGTCCGAAGAAGTGGGCCGCGACAAGCCCGGTGATGTAGACGGAAATAGCCATAACCGTCAGCGCGACGGCTACCAGCGCGGCATCGGGAATGTTGAAGGGCAGGTTCCGCAGCCAGGGGAGCACGAACGACGTGAGCAGCCGGATCGTGGCGCGCAGGACGAATAGCGTGATGGCAATGGGAATGAAAATCAC
>JAKJHA010000285.1 GCA_022704125.1 Verrucomicrobiota bacterium
GCCCATCACGCCCGTGCCGAAATCCTGCCAAGCGCGCCAGAAGAACGGATGATAGACGCCGGGCGCATATTCGCGTACCGGCGCAGTGCCCAGCCACAGGTCCCAGTTCAGGTTCGCCGGGGGCGGTGCCCCTTTCTCAGGCCGAGGTCCAGGGATGCTGCTGCGCGCTTTGACGGTCATAAATAAAACGACGCGTGAGATCTCGCCGAGGACGCCGTCCTGCAGGTACTGCACGGCCATGCGGTCGCCGACCATGGAGGCGCACTGGGTGCCGAGTTGGGTGACCTGTCCCGAGGATTGCGTTGCCTGCATGACGGCCCGGACTTCGGCGATGTCGCGACAGAGCGGCTTCTGGCAATAAACATGTTTGCGCGCCCGGAGAGCCGACACGGTGATCGAGGCGTGCATGTGGTCTGGGGTCGCCACGTTGATGGCGTCGATCTTGTCGCCTTCCTTGGCGAGAAGTTCTCTCCAGTCCGTATAGGTGCGCACACCTGGCAACAAGGCGGCAGCTTTGTTCAAGTTGCCTTTGTCCACATCGCAGATGGCGACGATCTGAAGGTTGGCGTGTGATTTGAAACTGTTGAGGTCGCCATAGCCCATGCCGCCCACACCGATGCAGGCGTGGCTGAGCTTGGCGTTGGGTGACGGCGTCTGCGCCCTCGCCCGTCGTGTCAAGCTCCCCGTCACTGTCGCGGCACCCGCCGCCATGAGAAATGATCTGCGATTCATAGTCATCTTGTCCCTTGTTTTCACGTTCTTTCCCCAGTTGGTTAGCGCACCGTGAGCAGTGTACCTTTCGCGCGTACGCCGCCGCAAGTGTAGAAGGTTTCAGGCGAAACCTGCGTCAGATAGTTCGCCGAAACCCAGTTGGCCGAGCGTCCTGTCCGCTCAATGCGAAATTCGTCCAGGCTACCGTCAAAACGACTCGTGGCGCTGCCTTGCGAGGCGCCGAACCGGCAGCGGTTGACGTAAAGGTCATCGGTCAACGGAAGCGCCAAGCGGCACGCCTGAGCGTTCAGTTGCGCACCGTCCCGGTAGGTGGACCAAGACGCTCCGTCGAAGGAGTAAACATACTGGTGCCACTCTTCGTCGGGAACGTCAATGGTGGTGTAGGTGTTTGCGAGTACTCCGAAATGCCCTTCGATGTGGAACCTAAGTTTTTGTAAAACGACGTCGAAAACAATGGCGTGCTGCCGATCCCCCGTACCCGGGTCGCGGCCATACAGATACATCTGGGCGGTGGATGATGTCTTCATCCAGAAGGAGAAGGTGAAGGCTTCCGAGACGCTCAGGCTCTCGGATGTTTGTGCTGTCAGGAAGGCGTTGCCGTTGAAACCCCGTGCCAGCGAAACGGCACCTGCGGCGTTTGTGGTCGCGCTGTCGGCAATAGGGTTCGCGTTCAGCGTGGAGTCTTCGAGTGCCGGCGACAGATGGAAAACCCCGCAGAAATCCGCGTCCCACACGGCACCGTTGCCCGTGTAGACCGGCGCGTCAAAGGCTCCCTTGTTGCGCCAGTAGGCCCAGATCTTCATGCCGCTGGTGAACTGCGGGATGCGCACCCAGACGTACGAGTCGCCCTCGGGCTCCCAGACCTCGACTTCGTGGTCGAGAGGCGCACCGGTGTCGTCGGCGAACCGCAGGTCGCCCCCGTCCGCCGAAACGAACTGGCTGTAGGAGAAGCCGTTCAGACGCTCGCTAAGCACCACCAGGGCGGGGAAGTTAGTCAGGGTCTCGTCCGCCGTATAGCCGGAGAAGGTGAACGGCATCTTGTACACGTACTGCGTGAGATCCGGCGCGGTGTGGAAGGTGAACGGTTCCGACCAAGCCGACCCCGACCCGTTTTCCGCGAAGAGGCGGTAGACGTAGTTGCGGTCCGGCTGAAGCCCGGTCAGGTCGGCGCCGACGCTGCCGGATTCCAGCGTGTCGAGCGCCGTGACGCTGTCCCATCCGCTTGTGTCCTCACCCGCATCGTTCGCGCCGTAGCAGAGCGTGACCGCGCAGGGGAGACGGCAGGACAAAACGCACGCGACGGTCGCGGACGTCGGACGGAGCGCCGACACCTCGCCCCGGTTCCGGAACGTCGGCGTGTTCAGATAGTCGATCCCGTCGCGCCGGACCTGCTGGTTGCGGTAGCAGGCGTAGAGCCAGTTCGCGGAGCGACTCTGCGCCTCCACGCGGAATTCGTCCAGACCGCCGTTGAACTGGGCTTTATCCGAGTTGCCGCCGCCGATTTTGAAGGCCTCGTTGCCCGCGACGATCGGTTTCAGGGCAAAGATTCGCTGGACATTGAATATCTGTGCGCCGTCCCTGTAGCCGGCCCAGTTGCTGCCGTCGTAGGTGTAGGCATAGTGATGCCAGTCGTCATCCGGTGCCTCGATCTTGGATCCCGGCTGCGGGTTGGCTCCGGTTACCCCGTTATAGGAATAGAACTCGAAGGATTTGGGTTCATATCCGTATATGATGGCCAACTGATTGCCTCCCTGCGGTACCGCGAAAAAGACGTAGTGTTTGTCAGGGCTGGAGGTTTTCGCCCAAAAAGAGTAGGTGAAGTTGTCCGAGACCGAGAGCTGGTTGGTCTCTGTCACGAGCAGGCGCGCACTGGTTAGTCCGCAACGCACGGCGTGATTGCCGACGGGGCCGCGGAGGTAGTCGCCGGTCAAGACGCTGGTCGTTTGTGCGGCGTACGGCGAGGAGTCGGTCTTGATGGGATTGCAGTGCCAGACGCCGCGGAAGCTGTCGGACCAGGTCGCGCCGTTCGTGGTACACGCGGGGCTGTCCATGTCGAAGACGTTGCCCCAAGAGGCGCGGATTGCGCAGTTGGCGGAGAATTCCGGCACCTGGACCCAGACATACGAGGTTCCTGCGGGATTCCACGACTCGATCTCATGATTCAACGCCGTGGTGCCGGACACATCGGTGAAGCGCAAGTCGTGCCCTTCAAGCGACTGGAAAAACTCATAGGAAAAGCCGGAGGTCTTGGCGTTCAGCACCACCAAGGCCGGGAAGTTGGTGAGGACCTCGTCCCTGTCATACTCAGGGAAACTGACC
>JAKJHA010000034.1 GCA_022704125.1 Verrucomicrobiota bacterium
TCTTTGTTTTCATGGTGCATGTTTATCATATTACAAACGCACATGCAAGCACAAAAATAAAAAAATGCGAAAAAATTTCCGCTATCCCTCGCACTTGAATTGCACCCCCCTGTCACTAACCGATTACGCCACAACGGTTTTAATGCGTTGACAAGGAGACACAGGAAATGCAATCTGTTTGCAAAGCCAATCCCGAGGGGTATCAGAAAGCGCTGGATGCCGTTGATGAAATCGTTACGAGCAAAGAGCTGAAGCGGAAACTTCTGGAAGGTGTCAAACGTGACGCCCAAGTGATACAGGAAAAATGAATGGTGTCTTTCGTCCGACAAACGTGTAAGTGCTTGATTTTCACCGTTGCTTTGTGTGCTGCGGGCAATACCAGACTGTAGGGCCAAGACGCGGATTGGGGCGAAGGGCTTGCAGAATTAGAACTGATGGTGACCAAGGAGTGTAAAAGCGCCATCGACAACAATGATTACAGATTGGTGAAGGCAGCAGATTTAGCCCGTGTAAACTTTGCCCGCAATGACAGCAAAAAATTTATGAACCCCCAAGGCCAGGAAGCTCTTGAAAGGGTGACGTCAATCTGGCTGCATCTCGCGCAGACAGCGTACACGATGCGAAACGCCGAAGTGCGTCCTAAAAAATATTGGTTCTACAACCTAAGGTCTTTCACACCGTCGCAAGAGATAGCGGAGCTTGTGAGGCGCAAAGTAAAAGTCGAGGAAATTGATGATCCCGAACTGAGGACGAAGGTCACCCGGTTTCTTGAAGAAAAGAAAAAACGTCTCGAATGTTACGACAGGGAAAGAACATTGGAGTACATTCTGTGTAACTCCATCTACGAGGTACGTCCGCTTCTCGTCCGCATGTGTGAGGGCGAGGGTCGTCTTGATTTCGTTTGCCGGATTGTCTCCGATGAAAAATTACGGTCGAAGATACTTTCGACCGTTGAGAAAGACCCCTCGGAAGACTTGTCTTTTTTGCGCTCGAACGACAGTGCTGAAAATCTTGCCGGTCGATTCGAGGTCTTTGTCCAAACAAACTTTTTTCTGGCTCGTCAGACAGAGGACGAAAAATACCTCAAAAGGATCGCGTCCGCGACACAAGAGTACACAGCATTATTACATCCGCCAACAGAAAAACCAACTTCCGTCTGGCGTGAGTTGTTGTGGCTTTCCCATGAAATGTGGCAGACAAGCCGACGACTCGACAAGCCGTTGGATCAAATATTCAAGCCGTCGCCGGATATGATGTTTTTCATCCTTTCAAAATTTGAGCCGGAAGATATTGATGGCGATGAAGCTCGTGAAACGTATATTCGCTGTCGTGACGAATACAATCGGCTCATCAAGCGGTATGACAGGAAAAATGCGCTGAAAGGCTTTGAGAGCTTCATCGTGAACATAGGGCGAAACGCTTTGGAAGGGGTCAAGGACAATCCGCCTGAGATTGAAAGACGGAAAGCCATGATCCGGGAGTGTATAAAGGACGACGCATTGCAAGCGCGAATACTTGAAACACCGTGAATAATGAAATTGCACAATGGATTACGAATTGAATACGCGCAATGAGGATGTGCCCGCGATGCGAAAGGGCTTGGCTATCATGTTGCTTTGTTTGGCCGGGATATGCCTGCAAAGCGGTGCCGTTGAGGACGCGGCGAAAATCGAAGACGAAGGATGTCTTTTCGAGCAAAAAACGCGGCAAGCTCTGGAGTCCGCCAAATCGAAAGATTGGTGGGGATATTATGATTTTCCCCGATTGTCTTTGAAGGTTTTCGCTCATTCTGCGCCAAACCTCAAAAAATATTTTGAAACACACCCGGACCGGTTGTTTGCCCTCCAGCTGGATGCGCTCAAGGTCGCGGACGGTCTCCGCGACAAGAGCTATTCCGTTGCAAAAGCGCCCAAAGAACACCGCGCCTTGCTGTTCAACGGCAACGCCCATGCGGCGTTACTGAAAAAACAGAAGACTTCCAAAGACACGCTGACGGCGATCGAAACCGGACAATTGAAGTTCGCCAGGGAATTTGAACTCGAAAAGGTTTATCGTGCCTATTTGGAACAGTGTCAAAATTCGCTGAAGGAAGCGAGTGGCAACGTCAATCTGTTGACACGTCTGCTACATATCCTGTCTGAGAGAGTCCAGGACGAAAAACTCAAGGCGGAACTTCTTTCAAAAGAGTTACAATCGCAAGAGTACATCCATCCGACCAATCAAACCGGTATGACCAACGCGACGCTTCCGTAACCAAAGGCGCGTCGAGAGACGAAATATCGACGGGCGACGTAACCGTTCATTTCATCGCACCATAACGGAGGGAAAATGATGAAAACTCGATTTGTTTTGATGCTGTTGCCGTTCACGCTTTCGGCCCGGCCTTTGGATATTCGTTCTCCAAATCTCGAGCCTTCACGCGGCGCGAAGCCTCGCCCGCCGATCATGGTGCCCGTGGGTTGCGATAAGCTGCTCTCCTCTGGATGTGCCGTTTCTTCAAGCGACACTCAAGTAGGCTCGGAAGCGCGACGGCAAGCGGTATTCCGCGCGACGCCGCTTTTTGAGCAGAAGTGCGGCGGCAGGGCGGTACGCAAAAATGGTGCCTCGCCCCACACTCGTCCCAAACACTTCGTCGTTCACACTTAGTCCAAACACTTCGTCGCCAGCGCAATCGACTAGGTGTTGGAACTAAGTGTATTCGACTAAGAGTGAGGACTAAGAGTGTCCCACAGTGCGGAGAGAAAGCGGTGCCGCGACCCGCGCATAGCGCGATTCTTGTCACCGCAAATTTCGCCGCCACACCGTGCGCGGCACAACAACCATGACCTCCACCCCTCTGTCACTAACCGATTACAATCAGGGGTTGTGAAGCGTTTTCGCGGTGTGATAATGTGTTGCCATGGAAGGGCAACTGAGGCCCCTCCGAAGGGAGGGTGACACGGAAACCTATGAGACGCGTCTATGGACACCTATCACTACTTGTTCGGGCCGGTGCCTTCACGCCGTTACGGCCTTTCGCTCGGCGTGGATCTCGCCACGCCGAAAACCTGTACCTTCGACTGCATCTTCTGTCAGCTTGGTGCCACCCCGCGCACCACGCTCACGCGCACCGACTCGCCGCCGATGGACGTGATTCTCGCAGAGTTAAGGCACTGGCTGGCGCGAACGGAAACGGAAAAAAAAGAAAGGCTCGACTTTGTCACGGCGGCGGGTTCAGGCGAACCGACGCTGCACCTGCGCTTCGGCGACCTCTTTCGCTTCGCGCGCGCCGAGATGCCCGGCCGCTCGCTGCTGCTCAGCAACGGCTCGCTCTTCTATCTGCCCGAAGTCCGGCGCGATGCCGCACTGGCGGATGTCGTCAAGCTCTCGCTGCATGCTTGGGATCAGGCCTCGTTCGAGCGCATCTCGCGTCCGCATCCCCTGCTCCGTTTTGACGCGATCCTCGACGGTTACCGCGCCTTCCGCCAGAGCTTCGTCGGCCGGCTCGACCTCGAGGTCTTCATCATCCCCGGCATCAACGACCGCGACGACCAGGCCCAGCGTATCGCCGAGCTGGCGCGTAGCTTCGCGCCGGATACCATCACGCTCAACACGGCTGTCCGTCCGCCCGCCGACAGCACGGTCACCGCCTGCCCGCCTGAACGCCTGCGCGCGCTCAACGCGCTCTTCGGCACCGTCGTCCGCGAAAGTGGCACCGTGCCCACACGCGCCGCCGGCGAGTTGAGTGGTGAAGCGCTGATCGCGCTGATCGAACGCCATCCGATGGCGCTTAGCGCTCTCGCAACGACCTTCGGACACAGCGAAAGCGACCTGCGCGCTTTCGTTGAACCGCTCGCGCGCCAAGGCCGCCTGCGCCTTTTCGAATCGCAAGGGACGCTCTTTGTCGGTGGGATCGGCACGAGCAGTGATCCGGCAGACCATTGAGTTGCGCAAAAGTACTACAAAAGTTGCGCAACTGTCCTATTGAAAAAACGGGCACGAAAGCGTATTGTAGTTGGTATAAGTGTGGCGGGCGGTTTGCCGGATGCCGGGGTGGGATGCCGGAATGGCCGCTGCGAACGATCACAGAGGAAAGGTTTGATGATGAGGACACAGACTGATTTTTCACGGCGGACATTTCTGAAGGGAACGGCGTTGACAGCGGGGGCGGCCGCAATGGGCGGATGCCTGTCCACACGCAAGGTGGCGCGTTTCCGCAAACCTGGCGAGATGCTGCGTCTGGGCGTGATCGGGGCCGGCGGACAGGGTGTGACCAACTGGACGCAGATGTTAGAGTGCGGCAACGTGCGTGTGGTGGCGATGTGCGACACCGATGCGACGATGCTGGAAAACGCCAAAGGCTGGTACCGCGAAAAGGGGCTCAAGGCGGATTTCAATACCTACGCGGACTACCGCAAGCTGCTGGAAAGCGAGCGGGAACTGGACGCCGTGCTGGTCGCCACGCCCGACCACACGCACGCGCCAGCTGCCATTCAGGCAATGAAGCGCGGTTGCCATGCTTACGTCGAGAAACCGCTGGTGCGCACCATCTGGGAAGCACGTTACTTTGAGAAGGTCGCCAAAGAGTATGGCGTCATCACGCAAATGGGCAACCACGGCAGCGCGCGCGACGGCACACGCCGCGGCGTCGAGATCCTGCGCTCCGGTTTGCTGGGCAATGTGACCGAAGTGCATGTCTGGACGAATCGCCCTGAAATCTCCCCCGGCAACAAGTGGGGCTGGAAACAGCCGTTGAAGCGGCCGGAAGGCGAGGATCCGATCCCGCCGGAGCTGAGTTGGGATCTCTGGCTGGGCACTTCGCCGGCCCGTCCGTTCAAGAAGGGCGTGTACCACCGCATCATGTGGCGCGCGTTCTATGATTTCGGCACCGGGGCGTTCGGCGACATGGCCTGCCACACGATGAATCTGGCGTTCCGCGGATTGGATCTGGGCGAGGTGACCGCGGGCGAAGCGGTGGAAATCTCGGAGCGTTTCGATGACACCTATCCGCTGTACAGCAAGGTGCGGCTCACCTACGCGGCGCGCGGTAAAAAACCGCCGGTCGATCTCTACTGGTATGACGGCTACCGCAAACCGTCGGCCGAGATCATGCCGCAAGTGATCGCCACGCTCGGCCAGGTGCCGACGACCGGTTGCTTCATCATGGGCGACAAGGGTGTGATGGTCAACACCGATGACTACGGCGAGCACAGTTACATCGCGCTCAAGGGCGAGGACAAGATGAAGTCCATCACCAAGCACGAGGCGTGCGAGGCGATCCCGATCACGCTGCCGCGCGCGAAGGAGCAGAACCAGCGGCGCGAATTTGTTGATGCCTGTTTCGGAAAGACGCGCGCGTCGTCGGATATCGACCACTCCATACCGCTCGTCGAGAGCATGCTGGTCGGTTGCTTGGCGCAGCGCATCCCTGGCAAGATCAAGTGGGATGCGTCCAAGTGCATATCCGACAACGCGCAGGCGAATGCTCTGATCAAGCCCTACATCCGGGCCGGATGGGAATATTGATGGCGAGTGAGTGGGGGGCACATGTGCCCCCCACTTCTTGCGTAATGCGGCAGGTAGAAAGAGATGAAGGGAACATCCGGTATATCACGACGCGGGTTTGTGAAACAGGCGGCGGTATGCGCAACAGCAGCAGCATGGTGCGGCAAGGCGTTTGCCGCGCCCCGCTTGAAGCCCAGAGGTGAACGCTTGAATCTCGGTGTGATCGGCACCGGAGGCCAAGGCAGAAACAATTGGCGCGACATGCTGGGTGGCGGCTCGGTCCATGTACAGGCCTTTTGCGATGTCGATGCCACGAAGTTGGACGAGGCCAAAGAGTGGTATGTCCAACAACAACGGACTCCTGATTTTAACACGTACTCCGATTATCGGCAGATGCTCGAAAAAGAAAAGGGGTTGGATGTCGTTGTCGTTTCCACTCCGGATCACACCCACGCGCGTGCGGCCATCATGGCTATGCGGCAAGGGTGTCATGTCTACGTCGAGAAACCTTTGGTGCGTACCATTTGGGAAGCGCGGTATTTCGGAAAGGTCGCGCGCGAGTGCGGTGTGTTCACGCAGATGGGGAACTCGTGTAGCCCGATGGAAGGGTTGCGGCGCGGCGCAGAGATTCTGCGTTCAGGCGTGTTGGGGAATATCGGAGCGGTTTATGCCTGGGTTGACAGACCGGAGATCTCACCGGGCAACAAATGGGGGTGGAAACAGCCGGTGCCGCGGCCTGAAGGCGCGGATCCAGTTCCGCAAGAATTAAATTGGGATGTCTGGATGGGAACGGCACCGGAGCGCCCGTTCAAAAAGGACGTGTATCATCAGATCGCCTGGCGCGCGTTCCATGACTTCGGCACGGGAGCTCTCGGCGACATGGGGTGCCATACCCTGAACCTTGCGTTCCGCGGGCTGGAACTCGGCGCTGTGGTTTCGGCGGAAGCGGTCGACGTTTCAGAGCGTGTCGAAGGCTCGTTCCCGCGCTTCAGTGTGGTGCGGCTGGACTTCGCCGCTCGCGGTGACAGGCCGCCGGTCTCTGTATATTGGCATGACGGCTACAAAAAACCCTCAGCGGAACTTATGCCGCAGGTTGTGGCCACGATGGGCGGCGTACCCGGATGCGGCTGCCTGTTCATCGGGGACAAAGGTATCCTTTTCAGCGCGGGAACCAACGGTGACATAAACTATATCGCCTTGGCAGGGGAACCCAAACTACGGTCGATCGATAAGCATGAAGCCTGTCTGAACATTCCGAAGTCGTTGCCTCGCGTGAACTGCGGGCATCGTCAAGAGTTCATCAACGCCTGCCGGGGCGAGGGGAAACCTTTTTCCGACATCGACCACTCTGTTCCTTTTGTGGAAAGCGTTTTGCTGGGCAGTCTGGCGCAACGCGTGCCCGGCAAGATCAAATGGGATGCATCCGAGTGCATGTCGGACAATGCGCTGGTGAACACGCTGATCAAACCGCATATCCGTGCCGGATGGGAGTTTTGACAGCACCGGTAACGATTTCGTTAACTGATTCAAAAGAGGAAACACAAGATGAAAAAACTCATCGCAACGATTGGATTTCTGGCGACATTTGCCTGCATGGCGGCGGAAAAATCGCCGTTCACGCTGGCGCTCCAGGCCTATACCTTCAAAGACCGCACGATGGTCGAGACCATCGAGGTGGCCAAACGTCTGGGGTTCAGTGCCATCGAACTCACGCCCGTCCAGAAACTAGGCGGGACCTTCACAGGGACGTGTACCCACGCCGGTATGTCGCCGGAGACGCGCGCGGCTGTGCGCGCCTACTTGGCCAACTGCGGGGTGAAGGCGCTCAGTTATGGCGTCGTCAACGCCCCGGATGAGGCCGGTTGGCGCAAGCAGTTCGAGTTCGTGCGCGATCTCGGCATAGGGATGTTGCTCACCGAGCCGCCACCCGGTCAGTTGCCGCTGATTGATCGGCTGGCGCAAGAATACAAAATACGCGTGCACATCCACAATCATGCACGCACCAATCCATGGTGGGATCCCGCGTTTATGGCCTCAAAGGTTGCTGCTTGCAGCGAGTGGATCGGTGCCGGAGCCGATACCGGACATTGGGTGCCTGCAGGGGTCAAGCCCGCTGAGGGTATCCGTCAACTCGCAGCTTCGCGTATCTTCGCACTGCACCTCGTGGATGTCAATGCGGCGGGCAAACCGGTGCCATACGGTACTGGTGTCGGTGGTATTGCGGAGATCCTTGATACCCTCAAGGCCAAAGGCGAACCGGTCGTCGTCACGCTCGAATACGAACAGTGGGATGATTTCACCGAAAAGAATGTCCGTGCCTGTGTAGACTGGTTCAACGCCTATCTGAAGCAGTGACCGTTCATGATTGAACGCGACTACCAGCAAACTCATGCGGTTCCGACCGTTCCGAGTTACCTGCCCGGAACGGCGATTGAGATCGTGCGCACGGACAGGCCGGCACGCCCCCCCGCCCATGCGTTGTTCGACTTCGACGGCACGCTGAGCCTGATCCGTGAAGGGTGGATGGAGATCATGATCCCGATGCTGACCCGGCACCTGTTGCCGTATGCGCAGCCGGGGGAAACCGAAGATAGCATCACTGCGCTAGTGCGTGATTTCGTCACAACGCTGACGGGCAAACAGACCATCTATCAGATGATCCGGCTGGCCGAGGAGATCCGCCTGCGCGGCGGGACGCCCCTCACGCCGCTCGACTATAAAGCCGAATATCATGACTTGCTCATGGCCCGTATCGACTCAAGGTGCCGCGGATTGGCCGACGGGACGTTGTCCCGCGACGCTCTGCTGGTGCCCGGCTCGCTGGATATCCTCGCTGGACTGCACGAGCGCGGCGTTGCCCTGTATATCGCCTCCGGCACAGACGAAGCGTACGTGCTCGAAGAGGCGCGGCTTTTGGGACTGGATGCCTTTATGTCCGGACGGATCTACGGCGCAAAGGCCGACTACGCATCGTTCTCTAAAGAGCAGGTCATCCAAAATATCCTTGCGGAGAACCGCGTGGAAGGGGCCGATCTAGTAGGTTTCGGCGACGGATATGTCGAAATCGCAGACTGTAAAGCCGTCGGCGGCTTTGCCGTGGCGGTTGCGAGCGACGAGACCGCCCGCTCTGGACGCTGCGACGCCTGGAAGCGCGAGCGCCTGATCGGTGCCGGCGCGGATATCGTCATCCCGGACTACCGGGAAAGCGCCGCGCTGCTCGATTACCTCTGGGGCGGTGAGGCATGAAGAGGCTCGTCGACACATTCGACGCAGCAAGGCTGCATGCGCTACTCACCCGCTTTGAAGGGCTGCGCGTGGCGGTGTTGGGCGACTTCTTTCTGGACCAATATTTTGAGATCGATCCCGCATGCGTGGAGACCTCGGTGGAAACCGGTCGGCAGGCGCATCAGGTTACAGCCATTCGCCATGCGCCGGGCGCGGCGGGCACGGTGGTCAACAATCTGGCCGCGCTCGGCATAAGACCAATCGCCGTGCTGGGCATAACGGGAGACGACGGCAACGGCTGGGCGCTGCGACGCGACCTGACGGCATTAGGCTGTGATCTCGCGCACCTGCTTACCGACGCCGCCTGCGTAACCCCGACTTATCTCAAAATCCGCGACCGCACACTTCCGGGGCTCGATGGGGAGCGGGATCGCTTCGACATCAAAAACCGCTCGCCCTTGCCCGAGCGTGTCGGCGAAGCATTGCTCGCAGCGGTCGACCGGCTTCTGCCCACTCTTGATGCCCTGCTCGTGATGGATCAAGTTCCCGAAGAGGGGTGCGGCGTCATGTCGCTAGCTGTGATTGATGCCCTATCCGAACGCGCCAAGCGTCATCCGCAAACGCTGTTCTGGGCCGATTCGCGCCGCAGGATCCGCCGCTACCGCAACATCACGCTTAAAGCCAACCAGTTTGAAATTGCAGGTGTGACGGAGCCGTTGCCCGGCACCAGTGTGCCAGATGAAACGTTGGCGCGTGCGGCCGACGAGTTCGCAGCCCTAGTCGGCGCGCCGGTCTTTGTCACGGCGGAAGCACGCGGCGTCCGCATCGCGGGGCCTCTCTCGGCCACCGTTCCGCCGGTTCGCGTGACGGGGCCGATCGACCCCACAGGCGCGGGCGACGCCTTCTCAGCCAGTGCTGCGGCAGCTCTGGCCGCCGGCGCCACGCATTCGGAAGCGGCCTTGATGGGCAATCTCGCCGCGTCGGTCACCATCCGTCAACTCGGCACGACAGGTACCGCTTCGCCGTCCGACCTCGCCGCCGCACTCGCGCTCTGGAGGGAACAGCAGTCATGAAGCAACTCTTCGACCGGCGTTCCCTCGCCCCGCGTCCGCTCGCCGAGCGCCGCAATAAAATTGATTTCGCACGCACGCAGATCGACCCCAAAACCTACGTGCCGCAACTTACGGACGATGCGCGCGAAACTGTTCGGCAGCTCGCTTGTGAGATACGCGCCGCCCGTGACTGCGGTGCATCGGTCGTGATGGCGTTCGGTGCGCATTCCATCAAGAACGGACTCGCTCCGGTGTTGACCGGTCTCATGCAAGGCGGCTGGATCACCCATTTCGCGACCAACGGCGCCGGCGTGATCCACGATTGGGAGTTCGCCTTCCAAGGGTTCTCCGGGGAAGATGTGCAGCGCTATGTCGCCGAAGGTCAGTTCGGTCTTTGGGAGGAAACCGGCCTGTATCTGAATCTAGCGCTTGCGGTTGGCGCCTACGAGGGGCGCGGCTACGGTGAGGCGGTCGGTGCGTTTATCACAGATGAGGGTTTGACGATCCCTGCGCCCAGCGATCTGGATGCCGCGATCGCGGCAGGAGCCGCAGCGGATGCGGATGAAGTGACGCTGGCGCGTGCGGCGGCTGCGGCCGACCTGAAAGCGATCATGCGCTACATTCCGGCTGATCCGGGTTTCCTGCATGTGCCGCACCCCTTCAAGACGTACAGTCTGCAAGCGGCGGCTTATCTGGCCGGTACGCCGTCGACGGCACATCCCATGTTCGGACACGACATCATCTACACGCATCCGCTGAATCGCGGCGCACCGATCGGGCGCACCGCCGACCGCGATTTCCTGAGCTTCGTGGACTCGGTCAGCAGACTCGAACAGGGCGTCTACCTGTCGGTCGGGTCCGCAGTCATGTCGCCGATGATTTTCGAGAAGGCGTTGTCGATGTCGCGTAATGTGGCACGACAGCGGGGCCAAGCGATTGAAAACTTTGCGATCCATGTGGTTGACCTCGCGCCCGCAACATGGGACTGGGCGCACGACGGAGAACCGCCGCAGGATAATCCCGCCTACTATCTGCGCTTTTGCAAAACCTTTTCGCGCATGGGCGGACGCATGACTTACACCAGCGCGGACAACCGCGCATTTCTCGTAGCGCTCTATCACGAACTCGCATAACAACAAGGAGACCCAAACCATGACGACACCATCATCCACCCTCACACGCAGGGCTTTCGCCAAGCGCGCAGCCGTTGCGACGGCTGCCTTTCAGGTCGTCCCCGGCCATGTGCTCGGACTCAACGGCCAGACACCGCCGAGTAACAGACTGAATGTCGCCGGTGTCGGCGTCGGCGGCATGGGCGGCCACAACATCAAAGTGTGTTCGGAGGTTGCAAACATCGTCGCCTTGTGTGACGTCGACGTCAACTACGCCGCGAAAACGTTCAAGGCGCATCCCAACGCGAAGACCTACACCGATTACCGTGAGATGCTGGACAAGCAGAAGGACATCGACGCCGTCGTGGTGGCCACGCCGGATCATACGCACGCGCCGATTGCGATGGCGTGCATGCGCGCGGGCAAGCATGTCTACGTCCAGAAGCCGATGGCGTATTCGGTCGGCGAAGCGCGCGCAATGACCGAGGCAGCACGCAAGTACAAGGTGATCACGCAGATGGGCAATCAAGGACGCTCCGGCGATGGCGTGCGCATGGTCTGCGAATGGATCTGGGCCGGTGCGATCGGCACGATACGCGAAGTCCACGCATGGACCAACCGCCCGGTCTGGCCGCAAGGCATCGAGATCGAGCGTCCGAAAGAGACCCCGCCTGTTCCGGCTGGCTTTGACTGGGACAAATGGATCGGCCCGGCACCGATGCGCCCCTACCATCCCTGCTATCACCCCAACAGTTGGCGCGCGTGGTGCGACTTCGGCACAGGATCGCTGGGAGACCTCGGTTGCCATGTGATGGACTGCGTGTATTGGGCGCTAAAACTCAAGTACCCCACCAGCGTTGAGGCCAACATCTCCACATACTGGGAAGGCTTCTGGAAAAAGACCGAGCCAAAGAACGAGCAGTTCCCGCGCTCGTCGATCGTGCGGTATACGTTCCCCGAGCGCGAAGGGTTGCCCGCGCTGGATCTGACGTGGTGGGACGGCGGACTTCAGCCGCCGCGTCCCGCCGAGCTTGAAGAGGGGCGCGAGATGGGTGACTCGGATGGCGGCGTGCTGTTTATCGGCGACAAGGGCAAGCTGATGTGCGGTTGCTACGGACGCAGTCCGCGGCTGATTCCTGAGTCATCGATGAAGGCCTTCAAACGGCCGCCTCAAACGATTGAGCGTGTCCCCGGAGGCGAAGGCGGACACGAGAAAAACTGGTTGCAGGCCATTCGGGAAGGCAAGCAGGCGATTTCGGGCTTCGACTATGCCGGTCCCTTTGCTGAAATGGTGTTGCTTGGCAATCTCGCGGTACGCTTCCCTTACCGCCGCCTACTGTGGGACGGCGAGGCAATGAAAATCACGAACGACAGCGACGCGCAGGCGTTTGTCATGCGTAAATACCGCGACGGCTGGTCATTGTAGTTCGTTAGTTCATTAGTGCGTTAGTTCATTAGTGCTTTACGGCTCGACAAGCGCGATAAAAAACAAGTTGTTTCACCATGAAGGTTTTTTGGAGGGCGTTGCTCGGGTTTTCTAATCCACAGATGGACACAGATTACTCAGATTTTTTTGGAGGCATGGCTGGCCGCAAGTCGCAAGTCGCGGGTCGCGAGTCAACCTCTCGTTGCGACCACCCAGTGGTCGCAACCGTGAGAGTACAAGCGCTGCTCGGGTTTGGCGCAGAGGCGCAGAGGTATGGCACGGGCATCTTGCCCGTGTTTCATGGGCGGGACGCCCATGCCACAGAGTTTTTTTGGAGTAACGCGCTCCCAGACAAACTAATGCACTAATTAACTAATTAACTTGGGTTGCGGGCTCCGCCCGCGTTAGTGTGAAGGGATAATCCGTGAAAACAGATTTAACGAAGGCTCTAGAGTCTTACGCGGCGGATGCCGCCGCCAAATTGATGTTGACCGATTTCAGAAAACTGGCAGAGATCGGCGACGTGTTGTTGCGTGCGAAAGCTGAAAACCGGACGATCTTTCTGATCGGCAACGGCGGCAGTGCCGCAACGGCTTCGCATGTGACCAATGATCTGGTCAAAGGGTGCAGGGTCGGCGACACGCCGGGATTCCGCGCATTTTGTCTGAGCGACTCCAACGCGCTGGTGACCTGTCTGGCGAATGATTTTTGCTACGCCGATATCTACGCGATTCTGTTGCAGACTTACGCGCAGGCGGGTGATATCGTGATCGCGTTCAGCGGCAGCGGCAACTCGCCGAACATCCTCAACGGATTGACCGCGGCGCGCGCGATGGGACTCACCACCATCGGTTTCGGCGGACGCGACGGCGGCCAGATGAAGGCGCTCTGCGACCTCGTGCTTATCGCTCCCACCGATTCGATGGAGCTGTTGGAGGACTTGCACCTGATCTACTTCCACAACCTCGTGTGCGCGATGCGCCCCGCGCTTGAGAAGGATTTAGGAGTTAGGAGTTAGGATTTAGGAGTTGGGCATGTTGATTGGGGCGATAGACGGCGGCGGCACCAAGGTGCTCACCGCAGTGATGACAGAGACCGGTGCCATCGTGGCGCGGCGGCAGGACGCCGTGCCGACAGCCGATATCCCGGCCTATTTCAAAAGGTGCGCGGAGTTGCTCGAAGCCTGCGCACAAGAGGCCGGTGTGACTGTGCAGGCATTGGACGGCGTGGGCATGAACATCCCCGGCATGGTGACGCCTGACGGGCATGTGCTGGGATCGCCCTCGGCCGGCTGGGGCACGTTTCACGCGCGCCCCTTGCTGGCCGATATGCTGGCGTTGCCGAGCGAGCGTCTTTTCTTTGAAAACGACATCAACGCCTGTGCACTGGCGGAGCAACGCTTCGGCAATGCGGGCGATGACTTTGTCTGGGTCACGATCAGCACCGGCAACGGCGGCGCGGTCGTGGCGAACGGCAGTCTGGTGCGCGGCAGCGGCGGTTGCGCCGGTGAATTTGGGCACGTCAAGGTTGAGTATGACGCGCCCTATCCCTGCGGATGCGGCGGACGCGGTTGTCTGGAGGCGCACGCATCGGGCGTCGCCATCGCACGGCGTGCCGTCGAGGC
>JAKJHA010000035.1 GCA_022704125.1 Verrucomicrobiota bacterium
CTTTGTTTTCATGGTGCATGTTTATCATATTACAAACGCACATGCAAGCACAAAAATAAAAAAATGCGAAAAAATTTCCGCTATCCCTCGCACTTGAATTGCACCCCCCTGTCACTAACCGATTACCCGTTGTCGGCATGAGAAACTGGACGGGGGAGGCCTTTCTGTGCCACAATGTTTCTGCTTTCTAAAAACTCCTAAGAATGGTTGATTTTTCATGTCACGATTTGTCATTAAAGGCGGTCGGCCTATCAGTGGTGTTCATCAGGTGCCGGGCAATAAGAATGCCGCATTGCCGATGCTGGCTGCGAGCCTGCTGACCGCTGAGCCAGTGGTGCTCAGTAACCTGCCGCTGATCGCGGATGTGCGTACCATGATCGATCTGCTCGTCGAACTGGGCGCGGAGGTCGAATTGGACGGCGCGCGGCGGACGGTACGTATCTGCGCGAAACGCATCAAGGATACGCACTTGAATAAGGCGCTGTGCGGTAAGGTGCGCTCTTCAATCCTTTTCGCCGGGCCGCTGCTGGCGCGTTGCGGTTCCGCCAAGCTCTATCCGCCGGGTGGCGATGTGATCGGACGCCGCCGCGTCGATACCCATCTCGACGGCCTGCGGCGGCTTGGGGCCTCGATCCGCACCGGCCGCTCCTATCTCTTCAAGACCACAAAGCGTCTTGAGGGACAGCGTATCCTGATGGATGAGGCGAGCGTGACCGCAACCGAAAATCTGGTCATGGCGGCGGCGCTGGCCAAGGGCACGACGCTCCTGTACAACGCGGCCTGCGAGCCGCATGTGCAGGATCTCTGTCGCATGATCAATGCGATGGGGGGGCGCATCAGCGGCATCGGTACGAACCTGCTGACGATCGAGGGAGTCGGGTCGTTGCATGGCACCGAGCAGCGGGTGGGGCCGGACTACATTGATGCGGGCAGCTACATGGTGGCGGCACTGGCCACTGGTGGCGAACTGACGGTCGAGGATGTCGAGCCATCCGATTTCGAGGTGCTGGAGCGGCCGTTCAAGCGCCTTGGAGTCAAATGGACCTTCGACCGCGAGGCGCGGAGCTTGCGGCTGCCCGCGCGCCAGCGGCTCAAGACCGCCTATGATCTCGGTGACGCGATTCCCAAGATCGAGGATGGCCCGTGGCCGATGTTCCCCTCCGATCTGATGAGTGTGTTGATCGTGTTGGCGACCCAGACGCGCGGCACCACGCTCTTCTTTGAAAAGATGTTTGAAAGCCGCATGTACTTTGTGGACCATCTGATCGGCATGGGGGCGCGCATTGTGCAGTGTGACCCGCACCGCGTGGTGGTGACCGGTCCGACGCAGCTCCATGGCTCGCGCGTGGCCAGTCCGGATATCCGGGCCGGTATGGCGCTGCTGGTGGCGGCGTTGTGCGCCAAGGGCGAGACCGAGATTTTGAACGCCGGCAGCATCGATCGCGGTTATGAGTCGGTCGAAGTGGAGTTGCGGCGGCTGGGTGCGGGCATTGAGCGGGTGAGCGACTGACCGTGCGGTTCGGCCTGCGGATTGGCTCTCACTGATCGTGTGAGGACTGAGACAAGTCCATGAGGGAGGGGGTGCGAGTATGAAAAGACAGGCAATGATCCTGTGTTGTGTGGGGTTGTGTGCGGCGGTGTCGACAGGCGAGACCGTCATCAAAAGCGTGGACGCCCAGGGGCCGCCTGCGGGGAAGAAATGGAGGCTTGTGTGGAGCGACGAGTTCGATGGCACGGCCATCGACATGCAGCGCTGGCAGAACGCTTCCCCGGATGGAAAGTGGGACTACCCCGGATTCCAGACCCGGTACGCGGCCGAAAACTGCGCGCTGGACGGCAAGGGGAACCTCGTTCTTAGCCTGACCCGGGATGCGGACGGCACGGTCCGGTTTAACAATGGCCTCCAGTCGCGGACGTTCGAGCAGGCCTTTGGGTATTTCGAGACCCGCGTGCAGTTCTCGACCCAGCCGGGGTGGTGGACGGCGGTCTGGCTCTCGGGAGTGCCGTACGGCGAAGGCACCGACACGTTCCAGAGTCCGCAAGAGTTCGATATTTTCGAGGATTTCTACAAGCCGAAGGTCAAAAACGACATCAGCCACTGCTACCACGCCACCGCGTCGCTGAGTACCTACAAGGATCAGGGCGACGGCAAGGGGATCGGCGGCAACGATATGCTGTCGCGAACAAATATCGCCCGTTGCTCCAAAGGCAAGATCGTGACGCTGGAGCGGTACGGCGGATGGCACACCGTGGCTTTGGAATGGACGCCTCTGGAGCACATCTTTTACGTGGACGGCCAGGAGACGTTGCGCCAGAACTACCGGGAGGTTCCGATCACCACGGTTCCGCAAAGGGTCTGGATCAGCGAGTGTCTGAGGACGCCCAAAAAGTTGAAGAAGGACGGCGGCCATCCCCCCTTCTACGGCTTTCTGGAGGACGCGACGTTTCCGGACCAACTGGTGGTCGATTACGTCCGGGTCTACGAGGAGGACTACGGGAAGAAAACAGCGCCCGCAGTCACGGTGACACTGGACGGGAAACCGGAGGAGTGGCGGCAGGACCAGCCGATGCCGTTCCATGTCCACGCTGATGATCGTGACGGCACCGTGAAGAAGGTCTATCTTTTTTCTTCAGGCTACATCCGGGCCGAGGCGGATGTGCCTGCGCCCGCGCCCGCATCGGGATGGTCCCGCTTGGCGTCGCTGTTTGCGAAACGTGGCCATTCTGTCGACCAGACGTTTACCGTGACCAACCTTTTCGAGGCCGACAACACGATTATCGCCATGGCAAAGGATTGTGACGGTCTGATCGGCTTGTCGGTGCCGCTCCAGATCACTGTGCTTACTGGTCGCGAGTACACGGGCACCGCATATCAGGGCAAGCCCCAGACCATCCCGGGCAGGATCGTCGCGGGCCATTACGACGAGGGCGGGAGGGGCGCGGCCTTCCAAGACAACACCGACAAGGGGGATCCGAGAGCGTCCTGGCGGAATACAGAGATCGCCAACAGCGTCGAGTCGGCGATTCCGGTGACCGCGCGATGGGTGACCTACCGCGTGCATGTGGTGAAATCCGGCGAATACGACGTCGAGCTGTTCATGAACCGTCCTGACTACGGAAGGAAAGGCAAAGACTTCAGCGCCATTCCAGACGATGTGGTTCAACTGGAGGTGGATCGGGTCAAGGTCGCCGAATGGAGCTTGCCCGCCGCGTGGGATTCCGGCTATGGATTCCGTAACCCGACTCTTCCGATGGGCAAGCGGAGGGTCAAGCTGACGGCCGATGACCACCAGCTCATCGTGCGGTTTGGCAGGGCGAAGAGTCCGCACACCTTCTTTGGCGGTTTTACGTTCACGCACGTTCACTGAAAAAAGCGGTTTACCTTCCGGGGATGTTTAGGTAAGCTATTCCCGTTTCAAATCATGGGTTGAAAGGGGGCGTTTCTGGAAACGCGGCGGAGTGGTGGTGTCAAGTACAAGCGGATTGTGCTGAAACTGAGCGGTGAGGTTCTTGGGAACCGTTCGTCGGGAGAGTGTATCGATCCGGATGCGTTGGCTTCAATGGCGCGGCGTGTAGCGCGGGTCACTGAACTGGGCGTGCAGATCGGCATTGTGCTGGGCGGCGGCAACATCTTCCGCGGGCTCAAGGGCGAGTCCAAGGGCGTACACCGCGTCACCGGCGACAACATGGGCATGTTGGCCACGATCATCAACGGGCTGGCGATGCAGAACGCGCTTGAGCAACTGGGTCTGGAGACGCGCTTGCAGACGGCCATCGAAATGCATCAGGTGGCTGAGCCTTTCATTCAGCGCAAGGCGCTCCGGCATTTGGAAAAGGGGCGCGTGGTGATTTTTGCGGGTGGCACCGGCAACCCCTACTTCAGCACCGATTCGGCGGCAGCGCTGCGCGCCAGTGAGATCGGGGCGGAGGTGCTGCTGAAGGCCACGAAGGTGGACGGGATTTACACGGCGGATCCGAATCTGGACCCCAATGCGACGCGCTACGAGAAAGTGACCTACGAGGATGCTCTGCACAAACGCCTCAAGGTGATGGACTCGGCGGCTTTCGCGCTGTGCATGGATAACCGGATCCCGATTGTGGTGTTTGATTTTTACGACGAAGATGCGTTGGAGCGGATCGTTTGCGGTGAGGCAATCGGTACACTGGTGGGCGACAAGACGCAACTCGGATAGATCAGGAGAGAGATGATGGATACACTGGATGATGTATTGCTGGATACCGCCGACAAAATGGGCAATTCGCTCAAGGTGCTGAAGGACCAGTTCGCTGGCCTGCGTACCGGCAAGGCGTCGCCCGCGCTGGTGGATGGCGTGCAGGTCACTTACTACGGCACACCGACTCGTCTGCGCGATCTCGCGAACATCTCGACGCCGGAGCCGCGCCTGATCGTGATCAGTCCGTTTGATCCCACGGCGCTCTCGGAGATCGAGCGGGCGATCCTTGCAGCCAACCTCGGCGTGACTCCGCGTAACGACGGGCGCGTGATTCGTGTCCCGATCCCCGAACTCAACGAGGAGCGCCGCAAGGAGATCGTCAAGGTGGCCAAGCGCCAGGCTGAAGAGGCGCGCGTTGCGGTCCGCAATGTGCGCCGCGACGGCAACGATGCGGTCAAGGCCCTGCAGAAGGATGGAAAAATCACGGAAGACGAACGCGACCGGGGATTGGACGAGGTGCAGAAGGCCACGGACTCCTACATCGCGAAGATTGATGAAGAACTGAAAAACAAAGAAGCGGAGGTAATGGCCGTATAGACGGTTGTTGCCTGGAGGCATAAGTCATGGCAGAGCAGGATCAAGTTAACCAGGGAGCAATCCCCCCGAAAGTGTCACCACTTGACAAGCCGGAGGGCCAGGCGGCAATGACCCCCGCCGGCGCGGCGGCCAACGCGCCGCGTCCGATCACCGTCCGCCTGAAGCCTGCGGCGCCCGCGGCAGCCGCGCCTGCGGCCCCCGCGCCCGCAGCCGCGCCGCAGCCACCGCGGACTATCGACCCCAAAGCGACATCACGCATACCGGTGCCTGAAGAGGTGGCCGCCGCCGCGGCACCACCTGCGGCGATCCGCCCCGCGACCGTGCGCCTGCGTCCGGTTGCCCCGTCTGGCGCGACGACACCTGGGACTGTCCCGCAAGCCGTGCCCGGAGCCACTCAGGAGATCTCGCAGGTTGAGTTGTCGGCTACCGCCCCCATTGCGCCGATCGTTCCCGTGCAGCCGCAGCCGCAACCGCCGCCGACTCCCGGCGCATCCCCGTTGCCGGACGGCCCCAAGCCGCTCTCTGCGGCCCAGGTGCAGGCTGCCAAATCGAAGACGTCGCGTATCTCGCTGGATGCGGCTATCGGTGTTGCGCCCGCCGAAAGTGTAGGCCCCAAGACGATCCGACTGAAGCGTCCGTCTGATTTGACTGCCCCGCCAGCGGCCCCCACAGTGGCTTCGGTCCCGTTGTCACCGGCTTCAGCCCGCAAGACCTCCCGCATCCCGGATGCGGCCGTGCCGTCGGCTGAAGGCGATGGTGGCGCGGGTGTCACTCAAAAGAAGACGCTGAAAATCAAGCGTCCGGGCAAGTCCGATGATGCTGCGGATGCGGCGGGGACGGAAGGCGAAGGGTTCCCGGATGGCGTGCAGATGACGCCCATCAGCCCGCTGGACTTCCCGGTGCAGAGGGAGGAGTCTTCGGTCTTTACGATGTTCGCTGCGATCTGCGCGATTGCCGCCGCCGTGGTGCTCGTGCTCCTGACTCTCTGTTTGGGTGCGCACGCCATTGGTCCCGATGCCGGCAGGAATGCTCTGGCGTCGATCAGTGGTCCAGAACTCCCGTGGCCCGGGCGTATCGCGAACTGAGCGTTTTTTAGAGACGCCAGGAGCGCCAAAAGGGGAGGGACGAGCAGACGCTCATCCCTCTCTTTTTTGTTGGGTTCCGCAAGTCTGGCGAGCAGATTTGGAGTGCGTGCGGCAAGCGGTATTCCGCGCGACGCCGCTTTTTGAGCGGTGCGCTCGAAACCTTTTTAAACTCAGTGGGTTCCTGCCTCCCCTCGTGGCATGGGCGTCCCGCCCATGAAACACGGGCAAGATGCCCGTGCCACATCTGCAGGTACGGGTTTTTGCAAGAACCTCTCAATCTTCTGCGTTCGACGTTTAGCCTAAAAAGAGCAGTTGAACTTTCAACGCTCTTTGGTTTCTGGCAAGACTCGGTTTTTTCTCACACGAAGGTCACGAAGGTTTTTTGGGGGTGCGAGCACTCTTGCGGGTTATACCGTGTAATACACTTCGTCCCATACACTTCGTCCAAAACACTTCGTCGCTGGTGTAACCGACTAAGTGTAACCGACTAAGTGCTGGGACTAAGGGTTCAAGAAGAGCGTCAGGCGCACCATTGCGTTTTGCACCAAACAGGTGCGGCGAGAACCGCGACAAAATCCAATGTTTACAGGGCTTTGTTCAAAATCCGCATACTCAACTGCTCTTTTTAGGTTTAGCGTTCTACAAGTCGATCGCGGACGGCGGAACTGGGGACTCATCACCATCGTCGTCAGCACCTCCATCCGTTGCAAGGGCGCGTTCGACAACCGCAGACGGTAGGGGCTTGTTGACTTTGGCGCCGAGCTTGCGCAGTGCCTCGACACGACCGACTAAATTCCCCCGGCCGTTCTGCAGGCGGGCAAGGGCTAGGTCAAAACATTGCGTGACATCCCCCAGGTTTTTCTTGGCGGCGGCCATTGCTTCGACGATCAGTGTGACTTGATCGTAGAGACGACCCGCGCGGTCAGCAATCTGTTCGGCGTTACGGTTCTCGTTCTCGCGCCGCCAGATCTGGGCGATCAACTTGAGCGTGATCATCAGGGTGGACGGCCCGGTGATCACCACGTTGGTCTTGGCCAACTCATAGAGCAGGCCGGGCTCCATCTGTAATGCGGCCTGATAGGCGGGCTCAAGCGGGATGCACATCAGCACGAAATCGAGCGTGCGGTTGCCGAGCAACGTGGCGTAGTTTTTGTCGCGCAACTCGTTGATGTGGCGGCGCACCGACTGCACATGCGCCGTGAGCGCGGCACGCCGTTCGTCGTCGTTTGCGGCATTGCACGAACGTTCGTAGGCGGTAAGCGAAACCTTCGCATCCACGATCACCGATTTGTTGCCCGGCAGATGGACCACAAAGTCTGGACGCTGTACCGCGCCGCTTTCGGTGCGCAGCATGGGCTGAGTTTCATACTCGCGGCCGCTCTCCAGTCCAGAGGCTTCCAGCAGACGCTCAACGATCAGTTCACCCCAATCGCCTTGGCGTTTGGCGTCGCCTTTGATAGCACGCGCCAAGTGGTTGGCTTCATCGCTGACCTTGTTGCTTAGTGTTTGGAGTTGACGCACCTGTTCCAGCAGGCGGGCGGATTGCTCGGTATCGTCCTTGTGTACTTCGTCGACCCGTTTGCGGAAACCGTCGAGCTGTTCCCGCAATGGCTGCAGCAGGCTGGAGATGCGTTCGCGGTTTTGTTCGGTGAGCGTGCGGCCTTTGTCTTCAAAGATACGGTTGGCCAGATTTTCGAACTCGCCTTTGAGCCGCGCCTCGGCATCTTGCAAAAGCCGCATCTTTTCGGCGGCGGTGCGCCGTTCGTGGTCGAGTTCGGCGGTAAGTCGGGCGTTTTCGACCTGCAGTGCCTCTATCCGTTTTGACTGTTCCTGCAGGAGGCGGGCCGTCTCTTGGAAATCGGCCTCGCGTGTTTGCAGACGGATCAGCGCGTCGCGGTCCGGCGCGTCACGACCGGTCCGTACTACCAGCCAAGCGAGCAGCGCGAGCGTCAGGAGCAAAAGAACAAGAAGCGTGTAGAGGAGAATAGCCATGCATACTGGGCCTACCGGTGACACGGCAAGACCGGGACATTTACTTCAACATGAGTAGCGACCCTCGGGGGAAGGGGAGTATCTCCAGCCGGTGGAAGTCAAACTGGAGGTATCCGCTTACTGTAGGATCACCGTCGTAGCGGAACCTGACCATGTTGTCGCCTGCCTGCAGCAGCCCACGGTTGAGGGGGAGGGTGATGAGGGTGCCGTTCTGGACCGGAGCGAAACTGGCGAATGTCGTCTGGTTAATATCCACGCTGAACGCATGGGGTGCGCCGGCGCCTCCTTGCCCAATAATGCGCGTGGTGTACTCAAAGGCGTATTTTTCGGCCAGTTCGCGGGAGAGGCTGAAATGCACGTTGACGTTCGTGTCATCGCGGGTGATGGCTCGCTCTAGGTGTTGCCAGTTCGGGTTGGTTACATAAAAATCATCTGGCGCGGAGCTTTCTAATGCGAACTCGGCCTGAGAGCCGTCGTCATAGCCGACCTGCCAGGAGCCAGCGAGTTCGAGCCAGTCGAAGATGGCGTAGCTCGCCGGTCCCGAGGCGTATTGAAGCGTCACACTGTTTGTTCCCGCCACCAGAGTGCCGGGGGCGACGTACCAGAAGAGATCCTGACCGGATGTTACGGTCCGTACGGCATTGGTCACGGTGTTGACGATCAGCCGGAGATCCGCTGACTTTTCGTTTTCCACCTCTTGGGTCCGCAGATGGAAAAAGTAACCGAGAGCCGCCTGCTGCGCGTTCACAAGCAGCTTGATTGTGGCCTCAGGGTGGGTGCCCGAGACCGCGCGCCGCATGGTGTGCCAGGGGGCGCCGGGCAGGTATTCGGCGTCGGCTTCCCACTCAATCCGCAGGTCTCCTGAACGGTCGTTCTTGAGGCCGATGTGGAAGAGCGGTTGTGGCGAGCCAAACGCCTCGTTGATCTCATCTGTTGAGAGCGCGCGATTCCAGATGGCCAGATGATTGAGCGCGCCGGCAAAGGCCTTGCGTGCGTTGCCGCCCTCGTAAGTGGCTGTGGTAGCCTCGCACCCGATGGTGCAGCCCAACGTACCGATGGCGTTCGTGATGACGGAGGTGGTACGCTTCTGGTACCTGAGCGCCCCGTCTTGCGGCCACAGGTAAAATTCCACGGTATCGGTAGGTTCGGTCGTACTGTTGTCCTTTACGACCAGTGCCACATCATACCAAATGCCGGGTGTGACGGACGTCGTAGTCATTTGGAGGCCGCTGCTTTTTTGGCTGTAAAACGTCAGGTTTGAAGAGGGACCGTCTATACCGAAGAGCCATCCAGTATATTGGTTCCACGCCATGCCGATGTTAAAAAGCCAGGCCGTTTTTTGAATTTCTGTGACATACCCATCCCAGCGGAAACGCGTGACGAGGGTGACATCACCCGCGAGATAGAGATTCGACACTCGAAACGTGTTCGGCCAACAGTTGGTCTTGCTGTCGACGGCAGGTTGGAATAGGATCGATTTGCGGCCGTAATTCTGGCCGCCTGCCGGCGTCACGAGTTCCGGCGTGTCGATCCATTGCGGCCCGCCGGACGGACCGTGAACGGAGGTCGCGTGCTTGCCGGTTACACCTTTGTTCGCTGCGGTGCCCCAGTCGCGCTGGTCGCGGATTTCATCGACATCAGCCTTGTAGTCAGCATTGGGATCGTAATCGAAGTGCCACCATGCGGCACAGTCGTCGTAGACGCCTCCCCGCGCAAAAGCGGCGGCCAAGGTTCCCCACGCGATCAGAAAGATCAGAGAATGAGGTTTTGCTGTCATGCGTTTCTCCTCTGCTTATAGGCGATGCGTCTCGTTCACATCTGCCGCGTAACCAAACCACCAACAGATTGCGAATCAGAGTGTAACAAAAACCTTAGCATCGGAACAATCAATCTTGGATTACGACAGACGGTTTTTGAAGTCTTCGTAACCGAAGGTGCGTACGGTGTGCAGGGTGCCGTCAGGCTCGCGTAACATGATCGAGGGAAGGCGGATGCCGTTGAAGGTGTTGGTCTTGACCATTGTGTAGTGCGCCATGTCTTCGAAGATCACGCGGTCGCCGGTTCGTAGCGGCGTGTCGAACGACCAATCGCCGATGATGTCGCCTGCGAGGCAGGTGGCGCCCGCAAGCCGTACGGTGTGGGCCTTGACACCGGGGTCGCAGCCGCGGTCGGCCTCTGGGCCGGGGCTGGCCTGACCGCTCCAGGCGGCGTCGCGGAAGACACGGGGACGGTACGGCATCTCCATCACGTCCGGCATGTGACAGGCACACGAGGCATCGAGGATGGCGATGGACATGTCGTTGTCCACCACGTCGAGGACGGTCGCCACGAGCGTGCCGGCGTTGAGGGCGCAGGCCTCGCCGGGTTCGAGGTAGATGGTTTCGATATTCGGATGGCGCGTGCGGAATGCGTTGAGTGTGTCGCACAGCAGATCAAGATCGTAGTCAGACCGCGTGATGTGGTGACCGCCGCCGAAATTGATCCAGGAGAGACGCGGCAACAGGTCGCCGAAGCGTTTTTCGATCGCGGCCAACGTGCGTACGAACGGCGCGGCATTCTGTTCGCACAGGGTGTGCGAGTGCAACCCGGTCACGCCGTGCAACGTTTCGCCGTCAAAGGCCGCGCGGCGCACGCCTAAACGCGAACGCGGCGCACAGGGGTCATAGATTTCGGCCGCGCCTTCGGAGTGTTCCGGATTGATGCGCAGACCGCAGACGACATCGCGTCCGCTTTCGGCTACGACATGCTGGAACAGGCGGAACTGCGCGAAGGAGTTGAGCGTCACATGGTCGGCCAGCGTCACGATCTCGCGCATTTCGGTTTCAGAGAAAGCGGCGGCGAAAGCGTGGACCTCGCCGCCGAAGGTCTCGCGGGCGAGGCGCGCTTCATGCACCGAGCTGGCGCAACAGCCGTCCAACACGCGCCGCATACGGGGAAAGACGCTGAACATCGAGAAGGCTTTCAGCGCAAGCAGGATGCGGCAGCCGGTACGGCGTTTGACTTCGCCCAAGATGGCGAGGTTGCGTTCGAGAGCAGCGGCATCAACAACGAAAGCTGGGGTAGGATGAGAGAACATAGAAGTTAGAAGTTGGGATTTAGGAGTTGGGAGTTGGGAGTTGGCATTGCTCGGATTCGTTTAACCACAGAGAACACAGAGAGCACAGAGGTTTTTTGGGGGCAGTGGTTTTTGATCCGTCTGATCCACCTTACAGCCTCACAGCCTCACGGCCTCACAGCCAATTGAAAGGGTTTGAGCGAGAAGCACGAGAAAGGCGTCGAGCAGCGCCGCCATGAGCGGCAATGTCTTGCGGGTCTGTTCGATCACCCCTTCATGCGACAGATTCGGGCCACTGATACCGGCCGCCATGTTGGTGATGCAACTCAGGCCGGCGGTACGCAGGCCAGCGGCGTTCGCGACCGTGGCTTCGGGCACGGTGGACATACCGACGGCATTGGCGCCCATGCCGGCATAAGCGCGGATCTCGGCCGGGGTTTCATAGCTGGGGCCAGAGGTGAAGGCATAGACGCCCTCGCGAAGAGCCGTGCCGGCATCGTGCGCGGCTTTGCGCAGCAGATCGATGAGCGCGGGCGAGTAGATCTGCGATTGATCCGGAAAGCGCGGTCCCCAACCGGGCATGACCGGTCCGATGAGCGGCGAAATGCCGACCGTGTTGATGTGGTCACGGATGATCATCAGGTCGCCGGGGGTGAACGAGGGTGTGATGCTGCCTGCGGCGTTGGTGATCAGCAGGTTGCGAGTGCCCAAGCGGCGCAACAGTTCGACGGGCATCACGACCGGTCCCCAACCCGCGCCCTCATACCAGTGGCGGCGGCCCATAAAGGCCGCGATGCGCAATCCGTGGCGGTCGAAGAGCAGGAACTCGCCGGCGTGGCCGACGACCGTGCTGGCACCGAGCCCCGGAATCTCACTGTAGGGCAGGCGCAACAGCGGCGTGTCAACGGCCAGTGCCTTGCTCCAACCCGAGCCAAGGATCATGCCGCAGTCCGGCGGCTGTTCGCGGCAGAGATCGGGCAGAGCAGCGGCGGCGGTTTCGAAAAAGTCAGGGGTCATGCGGGTTCCTCCAGAGTGATGGTTTTCGGGTCCGTGAACGTGATGCGGCCCTCGCAGACCGTCAGCACCGGTCGGGCGTGTAGCGTCCAGCCGCCGAACGGTGTGTTACGCGAGAGCGAGCGGAAGGTGTCGGGCGTCACGCGCCATGGCGTTCGCGGGTCGATCACCACGAGATCCGCGAGCACGCCGGGCGCGAGGGAAGGCGCGGGGCAACCTAGCAACGCGGCGGGGCCGGTAGTCCAGCGGGCAACCCACGTCAGTGGGGAGAGGCTCTCTTGGAGAACCATGATTTCCCACGTGACGCCAATCGCAGTTTCGAGGCCGATGACACCGAACGCGGCTTTGAGGAAGCCGCGGGTTTTGGTCGCGGCGGTGTGCGGCGCGTGGTCGGTGGCGAAGAGGCTGAGCGTGCCGTCCAGCACGCCGTCGCGGAGAGCGCGTACGTCCTCATGGTTGCCGAGCGGCGGATTCATGCGGTAGTTGCCGTCATCGCCAGGGATATCGTCGGCGGCGATTGCAAGGTGGTGGGGCGAGGCTTCACCGGTGACCGGCAAGCCCTCAGCACGCGCGGCGCGGATGGCCGCCACCGAATCGGCGCACGAGACGTGCTGGATGTGCGTGGCGCAACGGGTTTCGCGGCAGAGCCGGATATCGCGCAGCACGGCCTCGACCTCGGCTTCGGGCGGGAAGAGCGGCAGCCCCAATTGACGCGCAATCGTACTGTCACGGACCACGCCGTTTTTGGCAATCGCCGGTACGACCGCATGATCCATGATCGGTTTGCCGAGCCGCTTGGCGCGCGTCATCGCTTCGCGCATGACCGCATCGTCGGCGACCATCGCGCCGTCATCGGTGAAGGCGGTGGCACCGGCGGCGGCGAGGGCATCGAGGTCGGCGATTTCACGTCCCTGCCGACCCTGAGTGATGCAGGCGGAAGGCAGAATCCGGACCGGCAGGTCGTCCTCGACCTGCTCGCGCACCCAAGCGGGCGTATCGCCAGCGGGCATGGTATTGGGCATGGTCACGACCCGCGTGAATCCGCCGGCCGCGGCTGCGGCCGCACCGGTGCGGCGCGTTTCGGCGGCGGGGGCACCCGGATCGCGGAAATGGACATGGACATCCCAGAAGCCCGGCGCGACCAGCAGGCCTTCGGCATTGATGCGCGGCACGTCTGCGGGGGGGGCGGAGCAGGCGACGATCATCCCGTCGCGCACGTAAAGATCGGCGATTCCATCGCGGTTGCACGCGGGGTCCAGAATCCGTACGTTTTGAAGGTAAAAGGTCGTCATCACGCAACTAGTGTACGGGGTGCGTCAGAGAAATGCAACCGCACTTTGTTTGACGAAGTCGCGTTGACTTGACCTTCCCCAGAGGGATATACTTAACGCCTGAAGGGACGGTGTTTTCGCATCGGCTGTCATGCAAAGGGTGGTTATGAGTGACTGTTCAAAGCGATGGCGGACCTTGCCGGGTACAAAGGCGGCGCCGCGTGTTCGGGCGTGCGCCTTGGTGTGCTTTTTCCTGATGGCTTGTACGGCGAGTCCATTATTCGGCCAAGTCGTGATCAACGAGATCTCGGCGGCCAATTCCGACCGGCAGTTGAGGCGGACGGCGGATGGCTACCCCGTATTAGGGACCACGCCTCCTTGGTATGCGGATGCGTTTGATGACAGCCACTGGAAGGAGTCGAAAGGCCCGAGGTTCTTGCAAAACCCCCTCGTGACATGGGCGTCCCGCCCATGAAACACGGGCAGGATGCCCGTGCCACGCCTGCACGCAAGGGATTTTGCAGGATTTTCTGACGAAGAGG
>JAKJHA010000286.1 GCA_022704125.1 Verrucomicrobiota bacterium
CCGACGCGCTCGGTGTAGCGACTGGCCGCAACAGGTCCGCGACCGCTTCAGGTGTCATCCCGCAGGCGTAGGGCTCGGAAAAGCGCGCTCGGATCGTTGCCGCCGGAATCGCCGAGTGCACGTCGTAGGTCGTCGCACCGGCCTTAAGCGTTTCGAAGCTGTCGAGCATGCCCACCGCGTTACCCGCGTTGTCGATGATCGCGCCGCCGCTGAATCCGCCGATCGAGTGGATCATCAGGTGCAGGCGCGTCAAGCGCTCGCCCCCCGGACCATTTTTGATGCCATAACGGGCGACCATCCCTTCGACCGCGAAGAAGTATTTGTTCAGCGGATGGCCGATCGCACGAACGCGGACACCGGCAGGCGTGTCCGGTCGCAACGGCAGCACGGTATCACCGGCACCCTCCACTTGCAGCAGCGCAAGATCCTCCAGCGGATAGAGCGCCAGAATTTTGACGACGGTGACCGGCCGCCCTTCGACCGTCAATCCCGCCGCTACGAACGGTTCATCCAGACCTTTGAAGGCGTGGAAGCAAGTCGCGGCTATGCCGGGATGGATCAGAAAGGCCGCGCCCAAGCGTGCAGTGTTCCCGGATTTGTAGTCCGCCTCAGAAAGCGTGTAGAGCGCAAACGTCGCCCGTGCCGCGCGTTCATGCAGTGCGGCGTCATCCAGCGGTGTCTGCGCCGATGTTGCGGGCACGAGGCCGAGCGGCTCGCGCCGGTTTATTACGGCGGCAAGGTCCGCGATCCGAAACACCCGGTTACTGGAGAAGGCCTCGTGACGGATTGCCTTGCCCAGACGCGCGTACACAGCGTCGTCCAGCGGCATCTCGACCTGTCCGCCGACCACACCTGCGGCTTGGCAAACCGCGACCCCCAGCAGCCCTACAACGACACCGGCAAGCCGCACGGCACGCAAGGCGTGCGTGGTCACCTCCGTCCGTAATACGTCCGCTTTCAACTCCTAAATCCTAACTCCCAAATCCTAACTTTTCGGGGATGCGGTTTCCACTTGCTGATTCAACTGAAAAACGGCATCATTATACGAGTTGTGTGGAAATCGGGAAAGGATTTACGCAGATGAAAACGTTCCGCCTTTTGTCGTGTCTTTTTGTCTCCATCGTGCCGTCGCTGTACGCGCAAGGGCCGTTCATGAATGACACGCTGCCGATCACGGTGCCTGCGGGCGAGACAAACACCGTGGTCGCGCAAACCGGAACCGGCGTGGTCGACAAGGCCGGCAGCGGTCTGCTGATCCTGCAAGACCCGGGCCTTTTCAACGGCGTCGTGCGGCTGCGTGAAGGTGCGTTGCATGCCGGAGTCTCCGGCGCTACGCCGGCCACACGCCCGGATACAGTTTTTGCGCGGGCTGTTTTTCATGTCGATGCCTCCGCCGCGTCCAGCATCACAGCGGATGGCGAGGGGGCCGTCACGGAGTGGCGTGACCTGCGCGGCGCTGGCTATCCCTTTGCCGTGCCGCCCGGCACCGCGCCGCTCTGGGCCGCCGACGCGCTGAACGGCCTGCCGGTCGTCGATTTCGGTGTCATGCCGTTCTACACCGGCCAAGTCCGCGGCATGCATTGGTCGCGCGAATTCACCAACAGCGTGAAATCAGTCTTCTGGGTATTGGGCAGCCAGTTCGGTGGTGGTTTCCTGCTCGGCGCGACCGACACCTATCATCTGCACCGAGGGAATAACGGCACGCCTCTGCCGCTCGGCTACATGTTCCCCGAGGCATCGATCTTTCGCCGCGATTATCTGCCTAACGACTTGCGGAACGGCGAAACACAGATCGATCGCCAAGCTCGCGACGGATGCACGACCGGCCTCTCCGGTGCCTTCCACCTGATATCGCTGATCGCCACTAACACTGCCACGACGGGGCTGACCGTAGGCCGATTCGCCAATGATCGGTTTATTGACATGCAGGGTGGTGGGCAAAGCCTCGCCGAGGTCGCGGTCTTTGAGGAGATTCTGACCCCTGCCGATCGCGATGCGGTCGAAGGCTATCTGACCGACAAATGGTTCCGCGGCCCCGATCTGCGTATCCTCGAGATCGCGGGCACCGGCAGTGTGGGCCGGGCCGACAGCGGTACGTTGCGCGTGAATGTCCTGACCGGCGCGGGACAGGTGCTTGCGGAGGGGGCGGTCGATGTTGACACCGTCAAGCTCGCCGGTACGCTGGACCTCGCGGGCGAAGGCGCGTACGCGGTCGGGCTGCTGCGCGGTGCCGGCACGCTGACTTCCAGCGCGCCGATCCTGCTGGAGCATGTCGGCCTCTACCGTGAGGCGCTCACGCTGGCCGCTCCGCTGGTCGGCGATCCAGTGATCGGCACCATGTACGGTCAGGGCGCGCTGACTCTGGACGGCGGTATCGGCCTCGGTGAGGCGCGTGTCGGCGGTACCCTCGCTGTCACCAATGACGGCACTGCCCTTGCGGTCGGCTGGCTTTCCGGGTCGGGCACTTTCGACGCTTCCGGATGCGGGGCGTTGACGGTCGAGGCGATCCAGATAACCAACCTGACACTGACCGTGCAGGCCGGGACGAATCCGGTGGCCGTCGGCGCGCTCGATAGCAATATCGGTACAGTGGTCTTCCAAACCACGGACACGGTTGAGATCACCGCTTTGACCGGCAGCGGCATCGTGCGGTTTGATGCCGTCGCATCCGCTACTATCGGTGATGTGTCGGACTTTGACGGCACGCTCTATCTCAACAACTGCGGCCCGGTCGAGATCCTCGGCCCGGCCGGCGACAAGGTCTGGAACGGGATAACCTTGGTCGGCAATGCGCAACTCACCGTTCCCGGCGCGAACCTGACGATTGGCCGGCTCTATGGGCGCGGCACGCTGACCGTCACCAATGCGCTGACCGTCACCAGCCTTTCTATGTCCGGCGACCTCACCGTCAATGACGCGGGCACCGAACCTTGGATCTTGACCGATATTACCGGCCCCGGCACCCTGACCCTGAACCGTCCC
>JAKJHA010000036.1 GCA_022704125.1 Verrucomicrobiota bacterium
CGAAGCCCGTCGGCAGCGTCGCCTTGCCGGCCACGACGAGCCGGTGCCCTTGCTGGGCTTCGCCGAAGGCGAGGGTGGCGGGTCCGAGAAACGTGCCGCCCTCGTCCACATCCACGGCGAGACCGAAGGTTTGCACGTTGACATCCGTCAGGTCAAAGGTGGCGCCGCGCCGCACGCGGACTTCAAACGGGGAGCCGCCTTGAAAGCCGGGCTTGAACCATGCGCCGGGCGCGATACGAAATGTGGCGCCGGGCGCGATCTCGACAAAACCGCCGTGGATGATGCCGCTCTGTTGCACGACAAGCGTGCCGTTGGAAACGATGATCGACTGCCACCAACTCGCGCCGTGTGTCCATTGTCCCACGGTATGCGTCTTGCCGCCGAGGTCGAGCCACAGCTTGCCACGGTCGGTCAGTTGGTCCTCAGGACCCGGGATACGGGTGGCGGGGGCGTTCGTCAGGTTCTTGCTGGTCACCGTCCACGCCTTCGGGTCACCAAAGCGCGTCACGCCTCCATCCACGCGGACAGGGGTGTAGACGTCCATGGCAAAGGCCGAGAACGCGAGACAGGCGGACAGCACCGCCAGGGCGGCATGTCGGAACTTTATCAAGGGCACCTTCCTTTGGGGAGACGATGTTCAGTGATGTGAGTGCAGTATACTAACGCGGGCGGCGCCCGCAACCCAAATTCTTACCACGAAAAGGCACAGCACTGCTTTTTCGTTTGAAGGCTCTTGCAAAACTCTTTGCTTGCAGATGTGGCACGGGCATCTTGCCCGTGTTTCATGGGCGGGACGCCCATGCCACGTGCGTGCTCGCGGGATTTCTCGGCGACCTTGACGCCAAGCATGATTAAAGTGCAGAATAGTCATCTGTTGTAGGGATTGGCACGCTTCGGGGCCGACCTAGTATGGGGAAGACGGGGTGGCCGTCCGTTCCTCCGCTGTTTGGGATTCAGCTTTGAATCCAAGGAGAGATAGAGCGCTATGATCAAGATGAGAAATTCGCTTTTCGCATTCGCCGCGCTGTGTTCCGTTCATGCGCTGGCTGCGGTCACGATGTCCAAGGTTGCCGAATACGATTTCGCCGTGGATGGGTGCGGCGGTATCGCCTACGCTGGTGGGAACCAGTTCTATGTTCTTCGTGATCACGGTGCCAACGGGTACGCCGAACTCTATCCGCTGACGATCGGCTACAACACGTCATCCGGCGCGATTACCTCGCAGACGCTTGGGACCGCCGTACAGCCGGGAATGCTGAGGGATGCGGAGGGCATCGCTTACGATCCCGGCAGCGGCGCGCTCTGGATCAGCGATGAGACGAAGCCCCCGACCATCGGCGAGTTCTATTCGAGTGGTTTCCAGACCGGACGTAACGCGCCGGTCCCCGCGATCCAAAATACGTACATGCGCGGGAACCTGTCGCTTGAAGCGCTGACCGTCTCCGGCGACGGACTCACCATGTGGACCGCCAATGAACAGGCGCTCACATGCGACGGGGATTCATCGAACGGTAGCACGTCCATCCAGACCGTCGTCCGCCTGATGCGTTACGACCGCCCCGAAGTCACCGCAAACTGGACGCATGCCGGACAGTGGGCGTACAAGTGCGACCCGTGTGGAGGCTCGCTGTATTCAGAGAGTGGACTTTCGGGGCTTTGTGCTCTGCCGGATGGATCGGTTCTCGCACTCGAGCGCGAGGTCAGCGCCATCAGCACATGGGGGCGTTGCCGCATTTACCGCGTGACGCCCGAGGCGTTGTCGTCGGCGACAGAGATCTCTGCGATTCCCGCGCTGACCAACGCCACCTATACGGCGGTCAACAAGGGGACGTCACTGATTAGTTTTCAATCAGGCAACATGTCGAAAATGATCGTCTACGAGGGGATTTGCCTCGGTCCTCGGCTGAGCGATGGGTCACTGGCGGTGTATCTTGTGTCGGATGGCGGTGTGTCGAAGACGGTGGGGTTCTTTACCGCCACCACCGTGTCGCGCCTCTGCGCCTTGAAGCTTTCGGGACTTGATATCGTCACCGTCAACTACCCGACACCTTCCGGCGGAACCGTGAAGCCATCCGGCACCAACTACCGGTACCTGAACGGCACCGCGATCACGTCGACGCTGACGCACGGCGCAACCGCACCGACGGCGTACACGAACAACGGCACGACCGTTGTTTCCGCATCTTGGTCCGCAGGCAGCGCATCGGGTTCTGGCACACAGGCGGTCTTCTCCGTCACAGGCGACACCACGGTCAATTGGACACTCACCTCCTCGACTGCAGTGACCGAGATCGGCTCGCATGATTCCTTCGAGAGGTTCGCGGTGGGGACGTCGGCGGGCAATATCGCCGCCTGGTCCGGCAGCGGGGTGGTCGAGGCGCTGACCTATGTTCCGCCGATTCCGCCGGGTTATCCCATGCCGCGCGAGACGCACACCAAGGTCCTGAACACTTCGGGCTCGTCCGTGCGCACGCTCCCAGACAATATCTCCGGAAACCGTCATATCGACTTGATGATCGAGGTCCGCCGGTCGCAGGTCCTGCTCACCGATGCGACTACTCCTGCCCGGATTAAGCTGCGCGTTGATAGCGATGGCTGTTTCTGTCTCTGGCACCTTAAGCATGTCGATGGCGTCTGGACAGCGGATTGGACGCGGGCTTCCGACAAGGTCTATGCGGATGGCGACTGGGTGCGGGTCGGGCTCGACTTGGAGGACTGTAACGGAGTTGGCTTCTGCCGCGTGAAACTGGGCGGATCGGTCTGTCCGACTGCCGCCGGATTCCGTTCGCCATCCAACCTGACTCCTTGCGGCACTTGGTATCGGATCGCCTCGGGGACGGTTGCGGAGATTGCCCAACTCGAATTCACCGGTACGCGGGTGGATGATCTGCTCATTACGACGGATGCCTTCATCGCAGAGCATACAGGGCCGACATCGACGAACGGCATCGACTTCGCTTGGTTCGACGAAGCGGGGCTGCCGCGTGATCCGTCCGCGGCCGCACCGAACTTGCCGGGGAAGACGGTTCAGTACATCTACGATTCGGGGGTGGCCCCGTACTCCGACAAGCCGCTTTCGATCACGCACATGGCGGTGGACGCGGACGGCAAGGTGCGCATGGAATTCAACGCCTACAAGGGCGACACCCCCGCAGCATATTATCGTGTGCTCCATTCCACGGATCTTGGCCAGTGGACACCGCTCGGCTTTTCGGCTGGTATGTTTATGGGCAACCATTCCACTTGGTCGAGTACGTGGGAGGGTGATGCGGCAAGTCCGATCTTGCTGAAGGAGTTCTTTAAAATCGAGGCGGTTCCTACCAGTGATTAACAGGGCTCTCAACATCCTCGTGCCGCTAGTCTGGGCGGTTGCTGCGCAGTGTGCGGCGGCTGACGTCACACGCACGCTGCAGGTTGAAGGTGAGGGCGGTAAGCCGGTCACCGCCACGACCACCCTGTTCCTCGAAGACCGCTTCACCGGCTTCACGCTCACCGACGCGGCCGGCGCGCCGCGCCCCTGCCACCTGCTCAATCGCGAGGGCAGCCGCATCAGCATCCATTTTGATGCCGTATCCGGCGAACGCCTCACATGCCGCCCCTCTGCCGAGACGCCGCTGCCCGCGCCCGCCTCCACGCACCGTGCGGGTCTGCTGCATCTGGTGAAGCGGTATGACGGACGGGCCGTCAACACCGTCGCCGAATTTGAGACGCTCTGGAAACAGGCCGTTTTTGAGGGGGGGCGCTTTGCCGAACAGATCTACGCGGCCTACAACCCGTTCGGCGCCAACACCAACGCGTTGCACTGGTATGAGGGCGGATTGGTCTTGGCTAAAGGCGGCGCAGTCACCTTTTGCGTCGCGTCGACCGACGCCTCGTTTCTCTTGATCAACGGCGAGCAGGTTGCCGCGTGGCCCGGCAAGCATCCGGTGAAAGAGGGGCTCGACGGCAGTAAGCGCGGAACCGTGACGCTCGCGGCCGGTGTCCATCGGATTACCTTTTTGCACGCGAATAGCGACGTGTCTTCCTTCGCGATTGCGGCGATGACGCTGCCCGGCGACAACCGGCATTTTGTAATCGGGCCGGAGTATTTCACGCGCGCCGCCTATGCGTACGTCACGCCGCTTGTCGATGCTTCCGGCACGCGCCAAGCCGATTTCATCTGGGAAAACACCTACATGGTCAGGTTGCGCGGATATGCCGGCTACGATGTCCATTTCGAGGCAACCGCGCTCGACGGGGCCGGGGACGCCGCGTACGCTTGGGAGTTCGGCGACGGCACGCGCGGCAGCGGCCGCGTCACCAACCACCTTTACTTTGCCGAGGGTGAGGTGCCTGTCACGCTCACAGTTACGCTGCCCGGCGGCGCACGGCGCGTCTGCCGTCAAACTCTGCGCATCGCACCCCGCTACGGCCAAAACGAAAACGACGACGCCCGTGCGCTCAGCTTACTCAACCGCGCGGCACTGCAGGAACGCGAGGCCGGCATCCAGCCGCAGGGCTATGCGCTGATCACGCTGGGCTATTTTTTCTTTCTGAAAGAGGCAGAAGCCGCTGCATTCGGCGAGCGTGTACTGGCTGCGTTGGACCGCATCCCAGAGGCGGACCTCGCGCCGGTGTTGCGAGAACTCGCTCTGGGCGTGCAGCAGGTTGATGAGCAGTACGAACTGGCCGAGCGCTGTTTCCGCGCGATCCTCGAACGTGTCAAGGACCCCAAGGCGCGGGCCTCGGCCGCCCTGCACTTCGGCGGCATGCTGAACCTCTGCCTCAACCGGCCGCAGGAGGCACGCGAGGTTTTGAACGCCATTCGTCGCGAAGACCTGACCGACTGGGAGCCGCGTCTGCTCGATATTTATTTGGCCGACACCGCGTTGGTGCTCGACGATCTTGCGACCGCCCAGAAGTTGTATGCCGCGATTCCGCGACAGACGCCGCTGCAGGTCGGTACCGCGCTCGACAAGAAGGCGCTCTTCACCTACAATAGTCGTCACTTCCGCGTGCAGAACCTGTTGAGCCAGGGCCTCTTCCGTGAGAGTCTGCCCGAGGTGGACATGCTTGAATGGGAGTTGCCCGAGGAACGGGCTTCGCCGCGGATTAACCTGATGAAAGTGCAGGCGCTGGTCGGCAACGGCCAGCCACGCAAGGCGATCGTCTGCTTGCAGCGCGCGCTGCTGGCGGAGGTCGATGAAACGTACACGCCCAAACTCAGGCTGGAACTGGCCAAGCTCTATCTGGGGCAGCGGCAATTCCAGCAGGCGCGGCATCAGATCGCCCTGATCCGCAAAGAGAGCCCTTGGACGCATGAAGAGATTGAAGCGCGCCGCTTGTTGGATGACATCGAGCGTGCGCTCACGGAGGTGACACCATGAATCAGCGTCTGACCTGCGGGCGGCTCGCTGCCGTCTCGCTCCTGCTGTTCGCGACAGCCGCGCATGCGGTTAGTGAAGATGACTTTCTTAAGCCGGTGGGTCTGCCGCCCAAGGCCAAGCCCCAGATGCGGCAGGGTGGCGAAGCTCTGCCCCCGCTGCCGCTGCCGGCCACACCGCTGCGGCGTTCCGAGAAAAAACGTCCTCCCAGTCCGTCCACCCTGATCGGCAAGGTGATCTGGGGCTCGTACCTGGATTACACATGGGAAAACGGGATGATTACCCGGGTCTTCGACTGGAACATGGTCCCGGCCGACTGCCAGTCGCTCCTGCGCGCCTGTTACAAGCACCTGAACATGGACTACAAGGTCGAGGCCACCCCGCTCGCCGGGTTCAACGCCACACCTGCCGAGATTCCGGTGCTCTACTTCTCAGGCGGACGCTCGCTCAATTTCACCGACGCCGAACGCGAGACCCTGCGCCGTTACCTGCTCGCTGGCGGCATGGTCTGGTTCGACTCGGTTGTTGGTTCGCCGTACTTCTACAAATCCGCGCTCACCGAACTCAGCCGTACGCTGCCCGAAGCGCAAATCCGCCGCCTACCTGAGGACCACCCGCTCCTGCACATGGTCGATGACACGGTCAAACTTTCGACTAAGACCAAGCAGGAGATGCTCCCGGTGCTCGATGCGGTCCACATCGGGTCGCGCGTCGCTGCGGTGGTCTCGCCCTACGGACTGGGCGCCGGCTGGGACAACACCGCACCCGAACTGATCAAGCAGGCCGACTATTACGACGCGCCCTCCGCGTTGCGTCTCGGCATGAATCTCGTCGCCTACGCCATGGGTTATTTCCGCGTCGGGCAGGCGCATGCCAAGGCGCAGATCTACAGCGACGAAGACGCGCAGGCCAACGCCGACCCCGTCGTCTTCGCACAAGTCCGGACCAGCGGCGTCTGGAACACCGAACCCGGCGCAGCCAACAACCTGCTCCGCTTCATGAAAAAGAATCTGAGCGTTAAGGCCACCTACCTTACGCGCACCGTCAAGCTCGATACCGATCCCATCGCCGACTACAGCTTCCTGTACCTCTCCGGCATCAGCGATTTTCATTTTGACGAGGCCGAGGTCCGTGCGCTGCGCGGTTATCTCGCGGGCGGGGGCTTTCTGATCATCGACAACTCACTGGGACTCGACGAGTTCGGGCGTGCCGTTTATCGCGAAATGAAAAAAGTCTTCCCGACGACCGACTTCAAAAAACTGCCGGCCGATCATGCGCTCTTCGCGCAAGGCCCCTTCACGCTCGACCGCGTGCGCTACACCCTGGCCACCCGCGCCAAGTTTCCATCGCTCGTCGCGCCTGTGCTGGAAGGCATCCAGATTGACGGGCAGACACGCGTGATTTACAGCCCATTCGACATGGCGGCGGGCTGGCAGGGCGACGACCATCCGCTCGCCTACGGCTATGAAAACGGCGATGCGCTACGCCTCGGCGCCAACTTGATTACCTTCTGCCTGACCCACTAAGCTACCCTTTATGAGTGCCGGAAAGGTGGAAAAACACGGGGAAAAGTGTCAACGCGGTGTTTTTGCTGATTTTCTGATGCTGCAAATTTTCTATTTTTACACTATACACTTTCTGCCCCGCTCTGCTATCATGGTATGCAAATGCGGTCGTAGATTCTTTTTTTGAAAGAGGGGTATTTATGAAGCACGTAAATGAGTGGATTTTTGTGGTCAGTATGGTGCTGTGTTGCTCGATTGCCCGGGCTCAGGGTACATATGTTCTGACCAATGAGACTACGAGTGCCGAAGTCATCTTCACCAACTCTCTCGGGACAGCCACGTCGGATGGGACGATGATCGTCTTCGAAGGGCGGCTGGACTCCGACATCCAGGTGACTGCCAAGCCAGGCACCACCAACAACTATGATCTCGCCGCGCTGCGGCTGCTCACGCAGATCAAGCTTTTTGACGAACTGCCCGTTTCGAACGAGGTCGGCGCCGCTCAGGGCGCGATTGCCGTGCTACGGGATGACACGCCGCAGGACGCCACCACCGGCAAGTTCTACGCATGGGGCGACAATCCTGGCGACAGCCCCGACGAAGGGATGACTTGGGTGCCGTTGCTCACGAAAGACGGGGGGGCGCCTTTCTCGGTGGCCGACGGCTCGACCAACTACATCACGTTTGTTTTCAACTACACCAGCAATAGGTATCAGGTCTTTGTCGGGGAGGAACCGACCGCCCAGGTCGCTTCTGCGGCCGTGTCCAGTCCGGCCATGGATGGAAAGGGTGGCATAAATGGCGTCAGCCTGCTGGGTGTCGGCGGTCTCAGTGGCGTCGCCTCCGCCTCCGGTGATGTCGTGCCGCTCTCCTCGTCAGTCGGCTTTAGCGTCTACGCGACGGCCAACGGCATCCTGTTCATTCTGGATCCCGTCAATGAGCAGGGGTCCGGCTGGTTCACCGTCTACGCCAAAATAAACGGCGAATGGGTCGAAGTCGGCAAGATCCAGTCCGACGGTTCGGGCCACTACGAATTTCTCGCCTATCCCGGCTTGCTACAGGTCGGCCAGTCCTATGCGTTCCGTGTGATCGACGAGATTGGCGATCCTCATAATCTGGATTCGGTCGCGATCAAGACGATCAAGATGGAGAGCGTCGTGATGGAGCCCGATGTGATGGTTGTGACCTTCAACACCGAGGCGGGCAAGAGCTATCAGGTTATCAGCGCGGAGAGTCTGACCTCTAGCGAGTGGACGGCAACCGTGATCCACTATCCGACCGACGGCGGATGGGGCTACGGCTCCGGGGCCTTTACGGCCGCCGGTACCACGACCACCGTGAAAATTCCGCGCAATACGCAAAAGGCGTTCTTCAAGATCCGCAAGGTGGACTGAGCCGATTATTGCGACCACGCAGTGGTTCGATAATTAAACAAGGAAACTAGCATGGATAAAAGAACAACAGGTGTCATACTATTTTGCACTGGCGGACTATTAAAAGGTATTGCCGTTATATCTGCCGCAATAGTTATTCCTGAAGATAGCAGTTACAGATATTTTGATAATGCAATTACTTTTGCTGATGATTATATTGCCTCAATATCTTTGGCTCTCGTTGTAACTGGAGTAATATATCTTATTCTGGCTGAAATATCTTGTATTAGAAATTTTATCCAGAAGAAAAACTAGACAAATATAGGTTAAAAAAATAACTATATCGAACAACCAGATGGAGTTTACAAAAACTAGCGTTTTTGAAACTCATCTAAACGTTCGCAACGGCGAGTGTCCTCACGAGCCGTCCTCCGCGCACGGCGCGGAGGAAAAGCGGTGCCGCGACCCGCGCACAGCGCGGCTCTTGTCACCGCACTCCAGATCTCGGGCGCAAAATTTGGAGTGCGGCGGCAAGCGGTATCCCGCGCGACGCCGCTTTCAGGGCAGACGCACGGCATGACGGCGCTCCGCGAGACGGGTGAAAGCCTGGTTCCGTGCGCAGTACGGCGGGACATCCCGGACCGCCGAAAGCAGGCCGAGCACGAGGCATACGCGGGGCGGTTCGAGACGTCCCGCTCTACTAGCCGCTGCAAGGCGGAAAAGCAAAGCAGCGGTTTTACTCCAGCGGATCCACCCGCAGCGCCGCTTCACGCCGACGCAGCCAGAAATCGCGGAACGCCGCCTGAAACTTTTCCATCTCCACTTCGGCAAAGGCGATCTGTGTGGCCGCGTGTGGATCGTGCGACACGCTCAGAGCCGCCAGATAGTCGCTCAGCACCCGCGCATGCGGCGGGTCGCGCTCCAACGGTACACCCTTGTGCAGATAGTAGATCAATCCCCATGCCATGGCGTATTTCAGACGCCGGCCGGCCGATGTGCCATCATAAAAGGTCTCGTAATCGGTTTGCAGCAGCAAGGGAAGCAGTGTGACCGCCGTCTCGAGGTTTTCCAGCAGGACCGGCGTCCGCGCCGGATCTTCAGGCAGCGTCACGCGGCCTTTGTTATCAACCTGTGCATGTTCGAACAGGCAGGCGTGCCCCTCGTTCAACCAAGGCGCGGCACCCAGCATGCAAGTGGCGTGGGAGAGGTATTGATGGAAAGCCTCGTGACGGACGATCTGCATCATCGCCTCCCGGTTTTCCTGCTGGTAGAGCACCAGTTCACGCCGCGCCGGCATCCACATCCCTGACGACCACGCATACGCTTCGCCAACATAGCGCACGTAGTCGTCGCGCCCCGCAAACAGCCGCAACAGCGCCACCTCCGGCTCATGCGTCAACGGCGGCACCAACCGCGCATAAGCACGGCGCAACGCCGGTAGCGTCTCCTTCAACTCGCGGATCAGTGACTTGCCCACCTCAGTGTGGACATCCGACAGAATAATGTACCCGTCGGTCTCGGCAAACCACCAGTCGTCATAATTCTCAACGCTCCGGCGCGCCTCGACGCGCACCGGGTGGTTGGGCTGGTCAGGTGCCTTCTCGCCAGTGCGCAGCACCGAAACTTCCGTCGCCGCCACGCCCTTCTCTTTCTCCAGCCGCGAGGGCAGGGCCAGCGCCGCCACGAAACCCTCCTCGAACGCCTCGCGCAGCGCCGCCTTGTCCGGCGCACCGACGGCGTGCAACACCACTGCGAACCAGCCGGCCGATGGCGCATTACCGACCCGTCGCGGACGGAAGGCGTAGACCAGTGTGCCCGTCTCGCCGCACGGATAGGCGAGCACCTCTTCTAGCGCAAACCGGTTGAGCTTGACCGCCTCCGGCTCGTAGACTGGGACACCTGCAAAGGTCGCCACCCACTCGTTGATCTGCGTGCGTTCTCGTGGATTGACCTCATACGCCGCGTCGCGCAGCCGCAGTCCGAAGCGGGCACGCGACACCAGTTCATCCTCGAAGACCGGCAGGCGCTGCGCCACGCGCCCGAGGATCAGGCGGTTGCCGGCATCATCACGCCAGCGTCCGCAACACTGGCTGGCGTACCACAGTTCGTACGGGTCGAAACGGTCTTCGCGCGCCAACGCCTCGCCATCCGTCAGCAGAAAGGCGCGGGCGCGCGGCATCGGCAGTGGCTCGGAGACGGCACGCGCCAGGCCAGGCATCATAAAGCCGAGGTTCGGATAGTTTTTCACCGGTCCGAACGTCACTCCCGCCTGCACGGTCAACGCCGCGAACGCTGTGATTACGCCTGTTGCTCCGAGTTTCATACCGTCCATTCTCCTATGAGACTCTTGCAAAACCCTTTGTTTGCAGGTGTGGCACGGGCATCTTGCCCGTGTTTCATGGGCGAGACGCCCATGTCACGAGGGGTTTTGCAAGAGCCTCCTGTTATTCGCGCACGATTTCGTAGAGCAGCGTCGCCGACTCGGGTTGCGCGTCGACCGCCGCTGTGAAGGCGAGCCGCCCCTTGACCACGCGCGCGGGAACCTCAGCCACGCGCCGCCCGCTGGTCGACAGCGCGTACACTTTGAATGCGTCCGCCGGCTTGACCGCCAGCCGGATATCCGCCTTACCGTTGTGCGCCAGATGCGGCAGACCGCCCCACGCCAACAGAACCTTGCGCGACTGTTGCGCGTAGCGGATGCCGCTATTCTGAACATCGGTCAGGTGCGTCAGCAGCAGACGGCGCGATGTCTGCACCGATTCACCTTCAAGCGTACTCACCCAGACCGTGGCTGCGGTATCGCCGACGTCTACGATCAGGTCGCCCGCGTTGATGATGCCTTTCTCGGTAAACCCGCCGCAGGTGCGGGGCGTCTTCAGGGTGAACTGGCCGGTCGCTCGGTCGATCTCCACCGCGCCATCGCCCGCTGGCGGCAGCGTGTCGGCCCCAGAGGTCAGTAGCGTACGGATCGACGCGCTTTCGGTGTTATAGACTTCCGGATAGCGGCCGGACCAGGTCGTGCCGTCGGGTGCACGCTCGGCCACCAATGTGCCGAGACGCGCATACCACGCCAGCCACGGCCAAGGCGTGTGGTTCTGGGGGATGCGGTCACGCATGCGCAGCACGTCGTCCTTGGGCAGCACCATGGCATAGGTACGCTTGAGCGGCGCGAGGTCGCCACGCAGGAAGAGACAGATCGACGCCCGTTCCGCCGCCAGAGAAAGCGGGTCGCCCGCCATGTCGAAATAGCCCATGGACGCCCCTTCCGGGCGTATCAGGGTATCGCGGTTGTGGCTGAAGGCAAAGCGCCAGAGCCCGCCCCAATCCTGCAACGCGCCCATCGCGCCAGTCACGATGCCGCCCACGCCGCGAAAACGGCCGGGGCCGGAGTAGTTGTATTCGGTGATCGTGAACGGCTTGTCCAGCAGGCGCGTGAACACCACGCGTTGCGCACCGAGTGCATCATTTTTGAGCGGGTTCGCGTTCGCGCAGCGGCTGGGCAGCCGCCACGGCTGCTCAATGAAGTGCGGATGATCCACATAGAAATGGTCATCCACAAAATCGAACAGTTCACTGCGCGGCACCTGATCCGGGGCAAAGTTAGTCCAAGAGCTGCGGTCGGTCACCAGCGCACGGCAGCCCATCTCATCGCGCAGGAAAGCCTTGAGTCGTGTCATCAGCCGATCCTCCATCTCCTTGAGGAAGAGCACAAAGGCGGCGGTGTGTCGGTTGCCCGCATAGATGTTGTCCGGCAACGTGGCGGGCAGGTCTTTGAATGCCTCGGGTTCGCGTTTCTGGCGCTCGGCCAGCCATGCCGCCCATGCCTGCTGCCACTCGGGGATCTCGCGCATCTCGCGCAAAAAGTTGCCGAAGTTGCCCTCGTTGATCAATGCCAGCCAAGCCAGCGCCGGCTCGTCTGCGTAGCGTCGGCCGGTGTACGGATTGACGTGCGTCAGGAGCTGACGGGAGAAGTGGATGAGATTCTGGAAGGCGCCTTCATGCACCGGCACCAGTATTTTGTAGGTGTTCATCGCGATCTTGCCGTCACGATCGATCCCCACGCTGCGCCAAGGCACGGAACGCGAGACAAAGAGGTCGGTGGTCACGTACACACCGTTCGAGATGCAGGCCGCCATCAGCGCGTCGAGACGCGCCAGATTTTGCGGGTTGAGCGTGGTGCCGTCGGCTGAACCTTCCACCAGACCGCCATCGTGATGGTGCAGACGCAGGGCGTTGTAACCAATCCGGGCCAGGCGCTCGGCCAGACGCGCCGCGTCCGCCTGTTCCAGAAAGTTGGCGGTGAAGCAAATGTTTACGCCGTAGAAGCGTTGCGGTACGCCGGGCTTGCGTTCGAACTCGAAGTGCGGTCCCTTGGCCACCACCCAGCCGTGCCGACCGGCCGGGGCGTCGATCAAACCGAGGCGCGTAAAATCCAGTGCCGAGCCAGCCAAAATGTCGCTCTCCTGCTTGAGCGGTATCCACTCCGAACCGGCCTTGATCGTCAGCGGTTCGTCGAAGACCAAACGCTGCGGCTCATGCGCGGCGAGGGTGAAGCGCACGTCGAACGATTCACCTGCCTTGTAGGTGCGCGCGGCGAGTCCGCCGATCCGCACCGAAAAGGTCGGTCCCCACTGACGGTCGTCTTGAATCAGCACTGAAGTCGGTTCTGGAAAGGTGAAAGCGAGGCGTTTTTGACCATCGGCAGAGGCGAGTGTGAGTGCGCGCGCGGTACGCGACACAACCATCAGCGCACCATGCTCACGCGGCAGCGTCCCCTTTTTATCATCGCTCGTCCAGGCACCGCCGGCCCAGCCGTCGATCGGCAACGTCAGCCCGACGTACAGCGCGTTCAATGCGATGTCGCGCTCGGGCTTAAAGGTGTAGCGCGCCTGGATCGCACCGTCAGACGCGATTTCAAAACGCGCCTGCCCGCGGATCGTGCCGCTATCCTTGACCTGAAGGGTGAAGGGGTAGGCGCCGTCAGGCGTGCGCTCGAGTGCGCCGGACGCCCGTTGGCTGTGCCACTCCGGCGTAAAAAGCTGAGGGGCGAGTTCGCATTTCGGCTCGCCGAGTTCCAATGTCGCGCCCGTCGTCGCCAGCGCGTCAGCAGCCTGTGCTGCTTTCATGCAGCTTACGGCCAAGATACATCCGATCCATTTTTTCATTTCGAATTCTCCTTCTGTAGAATTTGGAGTGCGGTGGCAAGCGGTATTCCGCGCGACACCGCTTTTAAAGCACGATTAAGTGTATCCGCGCACAGCGCGGCTGCGGCTCGTGGGGACACTCGCCCTCCAAATCATGTTAATCATGTCAATCATGTCAAAGCGGATCCGTCTCCTGCAAGAAAAGCCGGAACACCTTGGTTGTGTCTTCACCGAACTCTCGGCACGCCTCGCGCGTGACGGTGGCCGTGTTGGCGG
>JAKJHA010000287.1 GCA_022704125.1 Verrucomicrobiota bacterium
CGCGCCGGACCGGCTCCCGTACCACGAGCGGCAGAACGTTCTCGCGTGGACGGCCACCGTCGTCCCGACCAATATCGAAGGCACGCTCTACGAGGATCACTACGTCGCGTTCAACTCCACGGCCAGCACAAATCCCGCCGTGATCTTAATCGAGTACGCTGGCAAACGAGAGGACGGCAGTATCGAGCGTTATTCCGCTCCGGTCGTGACAAACTCATATCCAGACACGTCGGTTGTCACGCTGCAAAGCGGCGCGTACACCTGCTACTGGTTCCGCGTGGCCGTTCCCGCCGCGTTCACAAACAGCGTGCGCGACTGGAACGGTGAGGCTCTGTTCGGTTCACCCGCCGGTAGCGGCAAAGGCTTCGACCTGCTGGGCACGCTGGTGGTTGACGACGGTAACGACGTGTGGGTGGGAGCGACAACGAACCATGTGTTCGGATCTTCAACGAACGTGTTCAAAAACGGGATCAACATCACCGAGGTATCGCAATGAAACAAACTCTGCGTCTCTGCGTCTCTGTGTTAATCATCTTCTCCCTTTCCGGCTGTGCAAAGCGCGATGACGGAAACACCGTCACGGAAGAGGTCGAGGCCGTGACGTACCGCACGCGGCTGCGGCATGCGGGGTGCGTCTCGAACGGGTTCTGGAACGCCTACGGGAGGCCGGAGCGGATCACGGCGTACGGGATCGACAAGCATGTTTATCCGCACAAGTGCGACGGGTGCGGGGCGACGAACACGGTTTACGATGCGAGCTGGCCGCAGTACCGGCGCGAGTGGAGGGCGGTGCGATGAAGTCGTTCACACTAGCCTGTTTCCTTGGCTTCGTCTTTCTGCTTCTGTCCTGCCTGTTCGTGGCGAACGCCGCGCCGCAAAAGCGGACGCCGTTTTCCGTGATCGCGGAGACCGCGCGCGAGCGAGGCCTTACACTGGTCGTCCTCAACATCGGCGTGGACTCGGCGCTTCAAAAAGAGATAAACGCCGACAATGGTTTCCAGTCGCGGGCCGACCTCATGCTGTTCTTCGGCTGGATAGACGCCGACAACGAAGCGGCACAGTGGACAAAAGGATTTACCGTTCGGATAACGGATTACGGTCGGCGGGCTTCCCCGTCTGACATCATGACAAACGTTTCATCGCTGCGGGAGTTAAAGGCGCTGCTAAAGCCTCTCAAGCCGGAGGCGGAGATAACGGCGCGGGCGGTGAAGGTTGACACGGGACGGAAGGACGCGAAGGGCAAGGCCGTGACGCGAGAGTTTCCGGTGATGTTCGACATCGCGAAGCGGGCGCAAGACAAGCGGGCGCAGAAGCAGAAGAAAGGGGCCGACAAGAAATGAGCGAAGACGAGAAAACCAACATCTTGCTTGGCGAGTATGAGGCCACGGCGGAGAACCTCAGAAAAGGCGTCAACGTGTGCCCCGAGACCATGAACCGCTACCACGGGATCACAGGACAGTTGCTCGCGCACGTGATCCGATCCCTCTGGACGCAGCAGGATTTACAGACGCAGGTCGAAAACCTGATCGCCGCGAAGTGCGAGAAGTGTGAGCGCAAGATGTCAGGCGGCGTGACGGCGGGCGCGATTGTGGCGACGGTTTCCGGTGTGGCGGCGGCGTTGCGGCCTGTGGCGTGGCCGCTGGCGTTTATCTGCTTCTCGCCGAACGCCGTGGAACTCGTTCGGCTTGTTATCGAAGTGTTTTCGAGACAGTGACAAGTATCAATTAACTATCAACAACTATCAATTTGATAGTTGGAAGGAGGAAAGGGAATGAATCAACTGTTGCAAAACGAGGCGGTGCAGACCGCGCTGATTACGCTGATCGTGATTGGCTTGAACGCCCTTGTGGCGTGGCTCAAGGCGAAGACCAAGGGTTCGCTGGTGGAAAGCAACTGGTGCTACCTCCAGCCCATCGTGGCCGCGTTCATCAAGGCCGCGCAGGATGCAATCGGCAAGCCGGAAACGGTGATCGGGACGTACAACCAGATCATCGCCAAGTCGCTGGCCGAGTTCGCCGACCAGTACAACCTGTTCGAGGGCAAAGCGCCGACCGAGGCCGAGATCGCCGCCGCCCGTGCCGAGCTTGTGGCGGCGTTGCAGCGCGTGCTTGGAGTGGGGGAGTGACGCATGGAGAAGTACGACATCCTGACAACGCCGGACGATAAGGGTTGCGCACTGTACAGGCGTGTGCGCGACGGAAAAACCGCGAGGGTGAAAACTTCGTGGTTCAAGAAGTCGCCTGACGGCGACGGGTTTGTGCCGAGGAGCCGTACGAAGGCGATCCGGCTTGGTATGCAGGATTGGGAATAAACTGAAAAGGAGAAACGTATGAATAAGATGATGATGTTCGCGGCGTTGGCCGCTGTGGTTGGGATGGTCGCGGGGTGCTTCACATCGGCGACGGCGTACACCAAGAAGACCGCGCCGGACGGCACTGTGACGGAGAGCAAGGTCAAGATCGTCGGGACGGGCGACAAGGCCAGCAAGATCGCGGCGGAAGGGCTGTTCGCGGACGGCGCGAGCGACGACCTCGGCGCGGGCGTGAAGACGGCTTCCGCCAGTCAGCAAAGCACGGGCATCGACGGCACGCTGAACGGGCTGGCGAATCTGCTGTTTGCGGTGGATAAGCTGCGCTCGGGAGGAGGTGCGGGAGTAACCGCCCAGAGTGCGGCAGCCGTTCCGGACAAACCCGCCGCCGAAGCTCAGAACACGGAAGCGGCGGAGGCGGGAGACACGCTCTACACGGCGGAAGGTTTCGACGGAAGCCCGGGGTCGGACGGATCGGGGGTGTACGGACATCCGTCGTGCTCCAGGTGCAGGGCTTATCTGCGGAACCATCCCGGAGTCAAGATCATCAACACCGATGTTGCGGAGAACGAGGCGGCATTGAGAAAGGCGCTGAAGGACAGGGGCTTCACGGGATCGATCGGGCTGCC
>JAKJHA010000288.1 GCA_022704125.1 Verrucomicrobiota bacterium
CGGGCTCGATCTCGACGAAAGCACCGTAGGGCACCAGATTGACCACCTTGCCGCGCAGACGGCTGCCGACCGGATAGGTGTCGCCGATATTGTCCCACGGATTCGGCGTGGCCTGCTTGAGGCCCAGCGACACGCGCTCGCGCTCCATGTCGACCTCGAGGATGATCACGTCGAGTTCGTCGCCGACCTTGAGCATCTCGTTCGGGTGCTTGATGCGGCCCCAACTCATATCGGTAATGTGCAACAGACCGTCCAGCCCGTCCAAGTCCACGAACGCACCGAAATCGGTAATGTTCTTGACGCGGCCGTGGCGCATCTGGCCCTTCTCGATGGTGCCGAGCAGTTCGCGTTTCTTTTCCGCCAGACGCTCTTCGATCAACTCACGGCGCGACACAATGATATTGCGGCGTTCGTTGCTGATCTTGATGACTTTAAATTCGCTGGTCGTGCCCAGATAGGGGTCGGGGTCATGCACAGGCGTGACATCGACCTGCGAACCGGGGAGGAAGGCGTCCACGCCGTCCACGTTCACGATCAAACCGCCACGCACCTTGTTGCGAATGGTGCCTGTGACCACGCCGCCTTCCGTGTATTTGGCCAGAACCGCATCCCAGCGCAGCTTCTCATCCGCGCGGGACTTGCTCAGCACCACCATGCCGGAATCGCTCTCAAGCTGTTCCAGCAGCACATCGATTTCATCGCCCGTCTTGATCTGGGTCGGGTCTTCAAACTCGTTTATTGAAACCACGCCCTCTGATTTGTAACCAATATCAACGAAAACTTCGTTGCCTTTGATACCGCTGACTGTACCCTTGATGATGGAGCCGACCGTGAACTGATTCATCGTCTGGTCCAGTGCTGCCGCCATTGCGTCATAGATCGGACCGGTCTTTGCTGTTGCGGTCGTGGGTTTACGGATTGCCATGTGGATTGTGTTCCCGTCCGCCGGAGAATTTATTGTGCGAGGCACGTTGCGCGCCGTTGCGGCGTCGCGATGTCCGGCTGACGTTTGTTTTGAGGTTAGTTAGTCTGTGACTGTTTGTGAGGGCCGCGTGACCGGTCACCCGACCGGAGCGTGCCACTCGCTTCTGCCCGAATCACGGGCAAGAAACAAAAATGTTAGCAAAAATTGACCGCGCCAACAAACCGAAAAAGATTTAATTTTGCGTTTAATTTTGTCGCCCGAAATTTTGGTACACTGGGCGGCATGAAGAGCATAGGTCTTATTCTTGCCGTTTTCGCCTCCTCGTCGGTTATCGCCGGTGACCTCCAGTTTCCCGCGCCCACTGCCGAGACGTGTCCGTGGGGCATCTGCCATTGGCTCGGCAACGCTGTGGAGCCCGCCGAGCTTGAGAAAGAAACCGCGCGCTGGGCCGATGCGGGCATGGGCGGATACCGCATCATACCGATTTACGGTGCCAAGGGCTACGAAGAGAAGTACGTGCAGTTCATGTCCCCGATGTTCCTCGATACGCTCGTCGCGGCCAAGAAGATCGCTGCGGACAAGGACATGAAGGTCGATATGAGTTTCGGTGCGGGGTGGTGCTTCGGCGGGACTACCGTGCCGAAGGAGCTTGGCGTCTGGGCGCTGAAGTCGCTCAAGGACGGAGAGCGCGAACCGAAAAACGCGAAAACGCTTTGGGAAGGCGAAGGACGACGGCTTGTAACCTATCCGACGGGACAGGCTGTGAAGCGCGCACAGGATATTGATGGAGGGCCGATGCTGAATCCCTACTCGCCCGCTGCGCTTGATGCGCACTTGAAGCTCTTCAAGACGCTCGAAGGACGTCCAGACGCGTTTCCGCGCGCGACGTTCCACGACTCGTTCGAGTATTTCCATGCCGGCTGGTCCGAGGAACTACCCGCGCTTTTCAAAAAGTACCGCGGCTATGCGCTTGAGGACCATTTCGCTGCACTTGCAGGCGTGGGCGATCCGGAGACAGTGGCGCGCGTCAAATGCGACTACCGGGAGACGCTGAGCGATATCCTCGTGAAGGAGACGTTCCCCAAGTGGACGGCCTGGTGCCGCGCGCGTGGCATCGGAACCCACAATCAGGCTCACGGTGCGCCCGCGAACCCGCTTGAGTTCTATGCGTTGGCCGACACGCCCGAGACGGAAATGTTCGGCCGCGGCGAGCGCGACCGCTTCGCGAGCGGCTTCGACGCGCGCTTCCGTGAAGGCGATCGTTCAATCTTCGTGTCGAAGTTCGCCTCGTCCGCTGCGCATCTTACCGGCAAGCGTTTCACGAGCGCCGAGTCGTTCACCTGGATGGGAGAGCATTTCTGTGAGACGCTCGAGGAGATGAAGGCGTTCGGCGATCTCTTGTTCCTCGCGGGCGTGAACCGGCTCTATTACCACGCGATGGTCTACTCGCCCGACTCCGCGCCGTGGCCCGGCTGGTGCTTCTATGCGGCGAGCCAACTCAATCCGCGCAACCCGCTCTGGCGGGACATAAAACCGCTCAACGCGTACTTCACCCGCGTGCAGACATTGACGGCGGCGGCGACGCCGGACAACGACGTGCTCCTCTTCTGGCCGATCTACGACCGGTGGATGCAAGCGGACGGCTTCGCACAGCCTCACTCCGCCCACCAGCCCCAGTGGCTTGAGGATCTTCCATTCGGCAAGCTCGCGAAGCGCCTCACCGCTGCCGGATACCAGTTCGATTATACGAGCGATGTTTTTCTTACGGACGACATCGTCAACCGCTATAAGGCGATTGTCCTCCCCGAAACCAAATACATGAAGCCTGCGACGTTTGCGCGACTCGTAGAACTCTCAAAGAGGATGCCCGTTATCTTTGAGGAGACGCTGCCCGTATCCGCTCCTGGGCTGAACGGCGGGACGTTGGCGCGACCGACCGGTCTTGCGCCCGTCGCGGATG
>JAKJHA010000037.1 GCA_022704125.1 Verrucomicrobiota bacterium
GCGGGAATCGCGGCGCGGTGGATAGTCGCCTCCGCGCTCCTGTCTGAAGCCCTCTCCGCCTCCGGCGCGTGGTCCACGCGGATCGGCGGCAGCCATGCGCGGCTCAGGTCGCGGCATTCCGCCGTCGTCAGACCGTGGCCTGCGGTCACGGTCATCTTCGCGGCGCGGAGGGCGACGGCTCGGTTTGCGGCGGTCGCGCTCGCGACTGTCGTACTCGCGCGGCGCGCGACGGTCGCGACCGTAATCGCGCCCACCTCGACGGTCATCGCCGTCATCCGAAAACCGCTCGTTCTGATAACGTTGGATAGTCTCCTCTGGCGACGTACGCGCCCAACTCGGAGCAAAGTTCAAATCCAGCGTGATCTCGCCGTTGTCCTGACCTTCAGGCTTCGCCTCTTCCTTCTCGCTCATGGTGGTTCTATGGTACCTTTTGTTTGACCACGCGGTCAATGTGATTTATGACACGAGCCCCGACGCGACGGCAGCCAAGAGGCCGCCATTCAGTACAATGCGTTTTTGGCGGTCACTCAGCGCCGCAGTTGCCGTGAACGTGTTCCCGCGCGTCACGTTCTTCAGCGTGACCTTCCCGTCATCCGCCAACGCTGCGCGGAAACCGTCGCACGTCAACTCATCGCCCTGCGTAATGGTCTCGTAATCTTCCGGACGGTCAAAGATCAGCGGCACGATACCGAAGTTGATCAGGTTGGCGCAGTGGATACGCTCGATGCTCCGCGCCAGCACGGCCTTGACACCGAGATACATGGGACACATGGCCGCATGCTCTCGGCTTGATCCCTGTCCGTAGCTTTCGCCGGCCACGATGATGACGTGACGACCCGCGTCACGGGTCTCGGAGGCGTTCTTGTAGAAAGCCGGATCGACATGCTCGAAGACATACTTCGCGTACTGCGGCACGTTCGAGCGGTATTTCAGGCGCGCGCCGGCCGGCATGATATGATCTGTCGTGATCTTGTCGCCAACCTTGATGACGGCTACGCCGTCGAGCGTCTCAGGCAACGGCTTGCCCGCCGGAACTTCACCGATGTTCGGTCCGCGCACGATCGGCGTATCCGGCACACCGCGCCCGGCCGTCTCGCGGAAGAGGAACATGCTGTCATCCACTTCAAACGCCGCCGGCTCTTCGACAGCGGGCGGCACCGCCTCGCAGGTACGGGGATCGGTGAACACGCCGGTCAACGCCGCTGCCGCCGCAGTCTCCGGACTCACCAGATAGACTTGTGCGCTCAGCGTTCCCGAGCGACCTTCAAAATTACGGTTGCTGGTGCGCAGGCTCACGGCATCCGTACCGGGCGACATGTGGTTGCCGATGCAGAAGCCACAGGCGTTTTCCAGAATCCGCACGCCGGCCTGCACCAGATCCGCGAGCAATCCTTCCTTGGCCAGCATGTTCACCACCTGCCGCGAACCCGGTGCCACGCCGACCTCCACATCAGGATGCACCTTGCGGCCGCGTACCATCAGCGCCACGGTTTTGAGGTCGCGGTATGATGAATTGGTACAGGAGCCGATCAGCACTTGGTTGACGCGGCGGCCTGCCATCGAGGCGATCGAGGCGACGTTCCCGGGCGAGTGCGGACATGCCGCCATCGGTTCCACGGCAGCCAGGTCGATCTCTACGGTCTGCTCGTATGCCGCGCCGTCATCCGCCGTCAGCTCGACCCAATCCGCCGCGCGGTTCTGAGCCGCAAGAAACGCGCGCGTCACCGCATCACTCGGGAAGACCGATGTGGTGACCCCCAACTCCGCGCCCATGTTCGTGATCGTCGCACGCGACGGCACACTTAGGGTCGCCACGCCCGGCCCGTCGTATTCCAGCACGCGCCCGACATTGCCCTTGGTCCCGAAGCGCGCCAGCACAGTCAGGATCACGTCCTTCGCCGAGACACCCGGTCGTAACGTGCCGGTCAGGAACACTCGCGTGACCTTCGGGCAGGTCAGGTAGAAAGGGCCGCCGCCCATCGCCACGGCCACGTCGATGCCGCCCGCGCCGATCGCGATCATACCGATACCACCGCCGGTCGGTGTGTGCGAGTCGCTACCCAACAGGGTCGCACCAGGTTTGCCGAAACGTTCCAAATGGAGTTGGTGGCAGATACCGTTGCCCGGCCTTGAGAAAATGATGCCGTAGCGCTGGGCCACGCTCTTGAGATAGGCGTGGTCGTCCGCATTTTCAAAGCCGACCTGGATCGTGTTGTGGTCCACATAGCTCACGGCCAGATCGGCCTTGACGCGGTCGAGCCCCATGCTCTCAAACTGCAGATAGGCCATCGTGCCGGTCGCGTCCTGCGTGAGGGTTTGGTCGATACGGATCGCGAGTTCTTCGCCCGGCACCAGACTGCCGGCCACCCGATGCGCCGAAAGGATTTTTTCAACAATATTCTTTGCCATGCGTTGCTCCTGATTGAGTGCTACATGGTGCATGAAATGCCGTTGCGCAACAAGCCCAAACTTGTGGTATCCTGTTTGCTGTCTTCACGGACCTCGTGTTTGAATTGACACCCTATGCCAAGTCATCTTTACATCCATGTTCCGTTTTGCGATGGCAAGTGCCACTACTGCGGCTTCTTTTCGGTCGTTGCGGCACCCAGCGTGATTGAGCTTTACAGCACGTTGCCAGCGCGTGAATACGATTGCCATCTAGCCCGTCTGCCCGAGTTGGGCAAAGCTCCGCTGCGTACCCTTTACATGGGTGGCGGTACGCCGGCCATGCTGGGCAATGACGGCTTGAAACGGCTGGCCGACGCATTGGCCAAACGGCTCTCTTTCGATACGCTCGAAGAATGGACTGTGGAGATCACCCCGGCCTCAGCCTCGGCTGCTCTGTTTGCGACTTTGTCGGCCATCGGCGTGAACCGCGTCAGTATCGGCGTGCAAAGTTTTGACGACACGATCCTGAAACGTATCGGGCGGCGGCACGACGCCCAAGCCGCCGTCGCGGCGATCAAGCGCGCTCAGGACGCCGGGTTCGCGAATACCGGCATCGACCTGATCGCCGGCCTGCCGGATGTCACCCCCGCGCTCTGGAGCGAGACGCTCGATCGCGCAATCTCCCTCTCGCTTACGCATCTTTCAGTTTATGCGCTGACCGTGGAGTCGGGTACGCCACTGGCGCAACAGGTCGAGGACGGCCTCGAACTGCCCGGTGACGACGACCAACTCGCTGCGCTCGATCAGGCCGAGGCGGCGTTCGGCGAGGCCGGTTTCGCGCGTTATGAAATTTCTAACTATGCGCTTCCAGGGTTCGAGTGCCGCCACAATTTGGCGGTATGGCGCGGCTATGACTACCTCGGGCTCGGTCCGGCGGCGGCTTCGCGCGTCGGTCGGATGCGCTGGACCAACAGCAAAGACCTTGAAGAGTATATCGGTAACGTAAAGAACGACACGCCTCCGCCGGGGGAGTCCACCGCATTTGACGCCGCAGAAGATGCTGAGGAGCGTGTGATCTTTGCCTTGCGCCTGAGCGAGGGGATCGATCTTGCTGCTGAGGCGCGGCGTTTTCCTGCTTTGGCCGGGCGGGTCGACGCTTGGGAACAGCGTCTCGCCGATCTGGCCGTACCCGGTATCACCGAGCGCGTAGGGGACCGCTGGCGTTTGACGGCGCGCGGGCGGGAGGTGTGTGACGCCGTCTTGCGCGAACTGGTTTGATCCCCTCGAAAGGAACCGCTGCGTTGATCGTTCAAAATCCGGCAATCGTCTTGCAAATCCGCCCTTGGTCGCAAACCTCCCACATGGTGACGTGGCTCACGCCGGATTATGGCCGTGTCGTCACAGCGGTCAAGGGTGCCTGCCGGCCTAAAAGCGCGTTTCTGGGGCAATACGATTTTTTCTACACATGCGACCTGCTTTTCTACCGGCGCGAGCGCGATGGTGTCCACGCGATTCGAGAATGCGTGCCACGTGATCTGCGCGAACCGTTACGGCAGCGCTGGCGGCACGTTGTGGTCGCCACTTATCTGTGCGACCTCACGGCGCGTGCGGTACCCAGCCAGCAGGAATCTGCTGACCTGTTCGCGCTGCTGAGTCAAACCCTCGATCGGCTCAGCAACGCGCCTGAGACGGATCTACGCGCCCTGCTGCTCTGGTATGAAACGCATCTTCTGCGGCATGTGGGGCTCCTGCCGGATCTGCGCACCTGTCCGCACTGCCATCCGGACGAGCGGATGTGGGTGCGCTTCTCCCTGCCTTCAGGACGGCTGGCCTGTCCCCACTTGGCGAAAAGTCAGCCCGGTGAGTCGACCCTGTCGTTGCACCGGGCCGTCCGTGACCTCTTTATGTTGCTTGCCGCTGCGCCGCAGTTTGAGACGGCGGCACGGATACTTGCTGATAAAAAAAATGACAACCAAGTAAATCTTCTCCTTGGCTTATCCCGATTTCTTGGTATGTTTATGGGGTTCCATCTCGAAGTGCCCTCGGCTGTCCGTCGTGTCACTTGGGAGACGTTAGATACAACACCTGCGCAGAGACCTGCGTAAGAGGAGATCACGATATCATGAAGTGCGTCCGCTTGTTCAGCCTGACCTTGGCATCCACGCTGGTGGTTGCGACCGGCTGCAAAAAAGAACCCGAGGCCGTGGAGGCCACCGGAAGTCCTGCTGAGCCCGTAGCCGTCGAGACGGCCGCCGCCCCCGCAGATCCGAACGAGGTCATCGCTTCGGTCAACGACAAGAAGTATCTGCGCAAAGATATGGATAAGATGGTCAACGCCTTGCTGAAAATGCAGAATGTGCCCGCCGATCAGATCGAGCAGGCCAAGGAAATTTTCGAGCAGCGCGCGGCCCAAAACTTCATCATGAAGACGCTGCTGCTTGACGAGGCCAAGAAGCAGTCCATCACCGCAACCGACGAAGACCGTAAGACTCAGCTCAGCAAAATGGAAGAAGCACTGAAGCCACGGAACAAGACGCCGGAACAGTACTTTAAGGAATTCCCGCTGGGTGAGGAGGTCGCTCGGGCCGAGTTCGAGGAGGGGATTCTCATTGAAAAGCTCATTCAGAAGAATGTGCTCGACGGCATCAAGATCGATGACGAAGCGGTCAAAAAGACCATCGACGAAATCGTCGAGAAGAACAAAGGACTCGATGCTGACAAGGTGGCCAAGAAAGCCAAGATCGAGAGCATCAAGAAGCAGCTTGAGGGCGGCGCTGATTTCGCCGAATTGGCCAAGGCGAATTCCGATTGCCCCAGCGGCCAAAAAGGTGGCGACTTGGGCGAGTTCACGCGCGGCCGGATGGTGAAGTCCTTTGAGGATGCTGCCTTCGCGCAGGAGGTTGGCAAGGTCGGCGACATCGTCGAGTCCCAATTCGGTTACCATCTGATTAAGGTCACGGCGAAGACGCCCGCCACCGCAGCGAAGGATGATACCCCGGCGAGCCCCGAGACCGTTACGGCGTCACACATTCTGGTTAAGGTCGACCAGCCGCAGCAGGTCCCAACCGCCGAACAGGTGACGGAACAGTTCAAGCAGGACAAAGCACGCGAAATGGTGCCGAAGTACCTTGAAGGCCTGAAGGCCGCAGCGAAGATCGAAACGATCTTCAAAGATCTGCAGTTCTAAGGAACGGATTTGAAGTGCGGCGGCAAGCGGTATTCCGCGCGACGCCGCTTTTTGAGCAGGGGTGCGGTGGCAGAGTGGTGTGCAAAAGCGGTGCTGCGGCCCGCGCACGGCTCGGCTCTTGTCACCGCACTCCTAAGCCCTCCCCGCGCGTTCGTCACTGAAGAAGGATCATCGTGCCACCCGCATAGTGCGCCGAGACGATGCCCGTCGTTGAATCGTACGCAAAGGTAAACATCTTTGACTGTTCGACCCCTTCAAACGAGACGCTCCAGTTGGTAAAGTCAACGGATGCGGGCAGGCCAGTGACCTTCAGCAGATCCTGATTGAATGTGGAAAATTCGGTCGCATCGGGATTGAGCACGCGCACCGTCACCGCACCCTGCGTCGTCAGCGACGGCATTTTCAGGACGTCCGTCTGACCGCGTTTCGCCGTGCAGATGAAACCCGCACCGTCCTTCACCGTCACCGCCGAGACCGTGCCCGTGCCACCCAGGAAGGCACCGGCATCAACCGTCACGCCGCTTGACGTCGCGATCGTGCCGTCTACGAGCAACGTGCCTGCGGCAACTTCCGTCGTATGCGTGTAGGCATTGACGCCATTGAGGCGCAACGTGCCGGTGCCGGTCTTGCGGATACCGTCACGGAAATAGCAGTACTTCCACGGGTCGTAGGTGTAGCCGTTGGGATTGTTGCCGTAAGTCGGGTAGCACATGTTGATCATGTCGCGCATCGGTAGTCCGATTGCGGCGTCAATGCCGGAATCGCCCGTAATGTCGGCGACCTCGATCTCAACCACACTCCAGAGATTTGTAAGGTGCGGCTGACTTGGGCTGACCGGTTCTGTGTCAAGCTGACTGTCAAGCGTGAAGCCGAGATACATGACGTTGTGGGTGCCGCGGACTTGCAGGTCATAGGGTGTCGAGCCGGAGAAGGACAGCTTCTTGCCAATGGCCATCAGTCCGTACTCAATCCAGGTTACCTGGGCGCCGTTTGTGTATGAGAAGTCGCCGCCCTCCAGTGAAAGCTGGCCAAAGTTGTTCTGTGTCTGACCCAACGTAAGCGCACCGCCCTCCTCGACTGCGATTGTGAAGCTCATCGGCGTATTGACGAGGCCGAACGGCACATTGTTTCCGGTGAACAGCGTTGCGCCATTCTTGACAGTGATCGTCCGGTCGTAGCCATCCACGGCACCGAGCGTACTGCACCGATAGTTGTAGCCGTCGCGGATGTTAGGCGAACTGGTGTTGTCGAGTCGCAACGTGCCCTCGGCAATCTCGACGTTACCGGTGAACGTGTTGTCGGGGTGGGTGATCGACATCGTACCCGCACCGGTTTTCCTGAAGTTACCATAGCCAAAATAATAGGGCTTGTCTGAGATGGCGGAGTAGACGACATCCATATTGCAGAGCATGCCCCCCACAGTGAAGTCGGTCGCGTCATCGCCGGTGACATCGTCGACCCTTATATCAAGGGGTGTCCTACCCTTCCGACCAAAGGTCATTGTGCGGCCGGCTGGAATGACGGCCGGTGTGCTGCCGGTGATGACAATGTCACCGGTGAACAGCAGTGCGCGCGCTGCTACCGTAGTGCCGCTGATGATGAAAGTCGTGTCATGGAACGTTGCCTTCGGTAGGCTCACATACTGCGAGCTCTGGGAAATCTTGAATGTTGCGTTGGAGAACACCACGTGGAGCGGTGCCCCGTTGCCGGCACCACCGAACCCCACGCCTCCTGTCACATCCCACGTCGACCCTGTGAAGAAGCTGACCGTGCGCGGAACGATCATGGAACCCGTGTCATTACGGTGGTCGACGGGATAGGATGATCCGTTGGACGAGATGAACCGCCCGCCATGTACGGTGTAGTCGCAGTTCCACTGGAAGCAGAAGGGGGTCGCCAGAGCACCATTGCCATACTTGTCGATAGAGGTCGCCTGAAAACACAAAGCGTCGACGTAGCTCCCCACATTGCATTTCCACGTGAAGGTCGTGGTGTCGTTACTGATGACGATCGACCCGATATCGAACTCCTTCGCCCATGCGGTTGTGTTGGTGCGGACGAGCTGCGTCGAAGGGTTCACCCAGTCGCTTTCGAGGAAGTAGACGTTATCGCCCGGCTCGAAACAGACGCGTGTCTTCGTGTCGTCTCCTTTCACAAACCAGTTATCGGTGACGAGATCCCAGTTGTTATCGGTATCTGTGCCAAGCCACACGAGGTCACGCGTGAAAGCACTTACCGCAAATCCGACCAAGCAAACAAGCAAGCATCTCTTTTTCATTGTACTAAATCCTAACTCCTAACTCCTAAATTCTACTTGTGGTTGTGCGCAGTCGCGCACAACCGCGTGGGGGCAACGCACCAGATGGTCGCCGTAGGGCTCAAGTGCGGGCGGGGTGTGCGCACACGATGGCTGCGCAACGGGGCAACGGTCGTGAAAGCGGCAACCCGGCGGGAATTGCCCGGCCGACGGAACCTGTCCGGGGATGGCTTTGAGCCGATGGCCGCGTGTGGCGGCGGAGGGCATGGCTTCCAACAGCGCGATCGAGTAGGGGTGGCGCGGCTTGGCGAAAAAGCTTGCGGCGTCGGCCTGTTCCACAAGCTGGCCGGCATACATGACCGCAATATGCGTGGCCATCTGTGAAACCACGCCCATGTCGTGCGTGATCAGGAGCAGAGCACTATTTTGCCGGTAGAGACGGCGCATCAGATTCAGCACTTGCGCCTGAATCGTCACATCGAGCGCGGTGGTGGGTTCGTCGGCAATCACCAGATCGGGCTCAAGGATCAAGCCCATCGCAATCATTACGCGCTGCTGCATGCCGCCGGAAAGTTCGTGCGGGTAGACGGTCAGGCAGGCGTCAGGATCGGGGATGCCGACGCGGCCCAGCCAGTCGCGCGCGATGTCACGCGCGGCGGCAGTCGAGATGTCGCGGTGTAGCTTGAGAACCTCTGCAAGCTGACGGCCGATGCGGTGCAACGGCGAGAGCGCGGAGAGGGCATCTTGAAAAATCACGCCGATGCGCGCGCCGCGCAATCGACGCAACTCGGGCAACGGCAAGGTGACCAATTCGCGGCCGTCGAAGCGAATGCTGCCCTGCGTGATGCGGGCCGGCGGCATTGGCAGCAACCGGGGGATACTCATCGCCGTGGCGGATTTGCCGCAACCCGACTCGCCGACTAGGCCGAGCACCTGGCCGCGGTCAAGCGTGAACGACACACCGTCGACCGCGCGGATCACTTGATCTTCGGTTTCGAACTGGATGTGCAGATCTGAAAGTTCGAGCAGCATGTTATTCCATCTTCGTGTGTTGGCGCGGATCGAAAGCATCGCGCAGGCCCTCGCCGACCAGTACCGTCAGCAACATTACGGTAAAGAGCGCGAGCGAGGGGAAAAGGATCAACCACCACGCCCGGCGGAACTGCTGCGCCTGCTGGAGCAGTTCGCCCCAACTCGGCGTAAGCGGCGGCAGGCCGAAACCCAAGAAGTCCAGAGCCGCCAGCGAGCCGATCGCACCGATCAAAGTGAACGGGAAGAGCGTGATGAGCGGTGTGAGGGCGTTGGGCAGGATGTGAATGAAAATGATACGCCGCACGGAAAGGCCTTGACAACGTGCCGCCTCCACAAAGGTACGGCTACGCAGGCGCAGGAACTCGGCGCGCATGTAGTGGGAGATGCCGATCCAGTTGAAGAGGCTGTAGCAGACGAGCAGAATCAGGAAGCTGCGGCCGAGAGCCGCGCCGATGAAGATCATGACATACAGGAAGGGGAGGGCGCTCCAGATTTCGGTCAGGCGCTGTCCGGCGATGTCGATCCAACCGCCGAAATAACCTTGAATGGCGCCGAGGGTCAGCCCGAAGAACATGGCCCAGAAGGCCAGCAGCAGACCGAAGATCATCGCAATGCGCATGCCGTAGAGCACACGCGCCAACACATCGCGGCCGGCGGCGTCGATGCCCATCCAGTGTCCGCGCACCGGTGGATAGGGCCAGGCGATTTCATTCAGGGCGCAGGCTACCGCCGCCTTGCGTCCTTTCCAGTCGATCGTGGCCGATGGCGCGGTGCCGTTGAAGGCCTCATCGGCTAGACGCAGGATGTCGGGGCGGTGGGCCTCCGGCACGCGATTCCACGCACGCCGGTCGGTTGCGGCGAGCGCACCGTCCGCCAGGCGTTTGAAGCGCAGTTGCAGAGGGTTGTCGGGGGGCTGCGACTGCCGGAACATCAGGCGCACCGATTGCGGCGGCGTGGAACGCGCGGCGCATTCGGGCAACGTCACGCGTGCGGTCAAACCAGTGACGATGGCGTGCTCCAGATCGAAGTGCTCTTGCGGCGCGGTAAGTCCGTCGAACCGCCGCGTCAGCGCGTCGCGCAACGCCTCGGTCAGGCGCCACTGCACATCAAGGCGCGTGCCAGCGAAGGACGTTGTCTCTGGGAAAAACGGGGCGACGCTTTGCGGGCGCACGATGGTGCCGTCACGTAGCAGGTTGATGCGCCCGACGTGGACTTCGGGTACGACGGAGACCTTGACCGTGCGCGCATGGCGTAGGGTGGCGGCATCCACCACATCGCCGGGGCTGTACGGTACTGGCGCCCAGACCACGCGATTGGCGGGGTTGGTGGCGAAAGCCGGCGAAGCGATGAAGGCGGCATAGTTGACCGGGGTGGCTTCCGCCTCTTCACCCAGCAGGTCGCGCTGCGTCAGTTTCCGGACAAAGGGAAAGAAGTCGCGGCCGTTGACGCGCAGAAAAAGCGGACGGCTGTTGCAGAGCAACTCGGCCACCAGACTGATGGCGAAGAGGATGCCAAGCAGGATCAACGCTATGCGTGCGCGACGGATGCGCAAGAAGTTGCGCAGCCGTTTTTGCGTGAGCGGTGAAAGACGGAAAAGACGGGGCAGGTTCATGAGGAGCCGAAGTGGATGCGGGGATCGATCAACAGGTAACAGAAATCTGACAACAGGTTGCCGGCAAGTTGCATGACCGATGTCAGTGCCAGTAGCGCCAGAAAGACCGCGTAGTCGCGGCCGACCAACGCATCCCAACTCAGCCGTCCCATGCCCGGAATCTCGAAAATGCTCTCAATGATGATGGAACCGGCGAAGAGCATGCCGAGGATCGAGCCGAAGCCGGTCGCAACCGGAATCAGCGCGTTGCGGAAAGCGTGGCACCAGATGGCACGGCGGCGCGTGGCACCCTTGGCTAGAACGGTACGCACATAATCGCTGGAAATCTGGTCCAATAGCGAGTTTTTCATGATCAGGGTCAATACGGCGAAGTTACCTGCCACATAGCAGGTGACCGGCATCGCCATATGCCAGGCGCGGTCTAGCAGCCGCGTGCCGAGCGATACCGGCACTGGAAAATCAGACTCAAAGCCGCCCAGCGGGAAGATGTCGCCCAATCCCTCCACCGTACCGCAGAGCAGCATCTTGAGCACCATGCCCAGCGCGAAAGCTGGAATCGCGTAACCGACAAAGACCACGATGCTGGAGACGGCATCAAAGGGCTGGCGATGGCGCAGCGCTTTGGCAATGCCGAGCGGGATGCAGATCAGATAGCTCAGTACAAAACTGGTGATGCCGAACCAGAGCGAGACCGGAATACGCGACGCGATCAACTGCCAAGCGGTACGGTTGGGATAGTCGTACGAGGCGATGCGCATCCCCATGCGCTGTTTGATCAGCCAGTCGAAGTACTGCACGTGCAACGGCCGGTCGAAACCGAACTGGCGGTTCAACTCCTGTCGGTACTCCTCGGTCACCTGCGTCACCTGCGCCGCCGACTGATCGCCACCGCTGCCGATACTGCGCATCTTCATAAGCTGAATGTCGACCGGCCCGCCTGGCAGGAAGCGGGTCAGGGAAAAACAGACCACCGTGATGCCCAGAAAAGTAGGAATCACCAACAGCAGTCGCCGTATCAGATATGCGAGACGATCCATGTGGCAGCAGTGTAGTAAAAATGGACGAGCCGTACAAGGAGGTAATCCGGCTGGTGAGGTAATCGGTTAGTGACAGGGGGTGTGAAGATCATGCGTTTCTGGTTTCATTGCGGGGTGCTGGGAGGGTGGCGTTTCTCTTCGCGCTATGCGCGGAAACACACGCTTAGTCGGTTACGCTTAGTCGTTCACACTTAGTCGATCGTACGTAAAATCTGACTATTTCAGCCTTGCGTTCCGTTTGCCAACGGGTGTAAAGTGGATTCGACGCTGGAGTGCGGCGTTGTCTGTCCCGGATGAGGACGGGCGCGGCCGAACGCAAACGAGGACTGCCCGGCGGGCAGCAAGAGAGAACCGGAGAACGAAAAGAGAACCGAACCCCATAGACTGATTTGATTGTTGCGCTTTCGCGCAGAACGCTTCGAACGAAAATCACCAAATTTGGGAGTAATCCCTGATAGGAAGCGAGATGTGCGGGGACGCGCCCGATCGGGCGCGGCCTCGTTCTCGTGTTTCCTGTCGGGTGCTTGGTGGTACCTCGTTCGAGGCGCGGGGCGGGGTTCGCGCCTTTTACGTGAGGGAAAGGGACGGCAATGGAAAACGGCGGAACAAACAACAAAAAGAAAGAAGCTCCTGCAAAATCCGTTGTGGACAAGTGTGGCACGGGCATCCTGCCCGTGTTTCATGGGCGGGACGCCCGTGCCACGAGGGGTTTCGCAAGAGCCCCGGAAAGCCTCGCGCTTCTTGTCGCGGCGGCGTGCGTGTCCGCAGGTCTCGTTTTCGCGTCGGTCCGTGCGCTGGCGCGGGAGAGCGCGGAGCCGCCGGACGCGCCCGCCCCCCGTCCCGCTCCCGCGTGCAGGACGCCCGCCACGCCGCTCGAGATGGCGCTGAAGCTGGAGCGCGAACTGGCGCGGGGCGCGGGCATGCTCATGCCGGACCCGGAGCGGCGGGTCAGGCTGGACGGCGGCGTCATCCCCCTGGACGCCGCGGCCCCGGGGTTCCCGGCCGGGTTCCTGGCGGGGCTCGTGCCGGAGGAGATCAACGGCGCCGGGGCGTGGCGCACGGTTTTATGCGCGGATGACCTCAGCGGCGACATGCTCTTTTACAACGCGGACGGCGAACCCTTCTGGTCGGTCGCCGCCGACGCCGCCGTCCGTTCAATGGACTGGATCGCCCGGCTCCACAGCGCCGACGGCACGGCCGCGGACTTTTTCGATACGGACCGAGTCTATCGGGACCTGCTGGCAAGGCCCTCCCGCCGCGCGCGGACGCCGGACTGGATCCTTTACCGCTCGGCATGGCTCTCCACGCGGCAGTATTTCCTGCCGTCTCATGTGGAGATGGCCTTCACCTTCCTCCTCCGGGAGGATCTCGGCGCCTACCGCTCCGGCACGGCGGCAAACCGGCAGGACACGACGGGTGCACCGATGCGCGCGCTGGCCGGGCTGGCCTTCACCGGCATCGCGTCCGGTACGAACGGCGTCGCGCTCTCCGCCGCGTGGCCGGCGGGCACGGCGCTCGCGGGCGGCGTGCTGGACATCTTCTTCACCCCCACCCTGATTCCGCCCGCGTGGACGAACCCGTGGCGGGTCGCGCCCGACCCCGACGCGGCCGGGGTCGACCTGCTCATCCCCCGCGCCGACCTGCCCCCGCCGCCGGAGGCCCCCGCCCCCATGTGCGTCACGAACATCGCGCCCTCCGCCTACGCCCCCGGCGTCATGCTCACCAACGTCATCTGCACCAACGCCGTCCGGCTGACGGACACC
>JAKJHA010000289.1 GCA_022704125.1 Verrucomicrobiota bacterium
CCGCCGATGGCGGTGGCGGTCCAATTGAGATTCTGTACTCGGAAGCCACCATTACAAAGAAGGTGCCTCATAGCCTGCAATGGTATGATTCTTCCGATGATTCTGCGACTTTCGTTGCTATCATCCACGATCCGGTAACGCAGACCAATGGCGGGTACATTGATGTGCCTCAAGGTAAGACCAAGGTATTTGTGTGTGGCGGTCACGGGTGGGTTCCCACCAACTAAAACAGGAGAAGGATAATGAACAAGTTGATTCAGGAGAGCAGGGACGAGGTTTCTGCCAAGCAGGCCGACACAACTCTGACCCTTAGAAAAGGCGAGCTGGTGCTGTTCACCAGGTATGTTACGCTGGATGCAGATGGCAAGCCGGTGGCGGCGCGGGCGGTGTCTGTCAATAAACAGGCACTCTCTAAGTTATTGGCGGATGCAGGGGTGGACGAAGCAAAACTGAAGGCGATGCTGGCGACTGAAGGATCCAAACCGTTCCCAGCCAATCGTTTGCGAAAACGTACAAAATAAGTTTAGTACTATGGAGTTTCGCGTGGCTAAGTACCTTAGCTAAAAAAGCTGATGTTACTAGTTGTTGCTGTCTTTAATGTTTACCTGTTTCGACGCGGAACTAGGTCGCGCGTTGAAGTTGTCGGGGGCAGCTCGGCAGCGCTGTCGAGCGCCGTCTTCAGCACTACAGACTGGGTACACGTTGCGGTGACAATAGCGAACCGCGACGCACTATTTTACCGCAACGCGGCGGCGGTGGGCGGTGGCGCTCTCGCCTCCGATACGATCCTGACCAGCGCCAGCCTGCTGCTGGGGAACCGGGATGGCGGCGCAAGTGCTGCGACCTATTTTGCCGGACTGATCGACGAGGCGATGCTGTTCAACCGCGTGCTCACGGCTGGCGAAATCCGCGCGCTGTACGCAACGGGCAGCCCATACGGGCTGTTGAGCGCATGACCCCGCACCCCCCCATCCTGATCTCCGCCGCTCTGGTGCTGCTGGCGCCGGACGGCACGCACCCGAGCGTGGCGGGTAACCGGCGCATCGTTGACGAACTGACGCGATCCATTGTGCGGCGGGTGCCGCAGGAATAGCCGCGTGACCGCAAGCCTTCTAGCGTGGGCGCTGACGTGCGCGTGGGGCTGGGCGGCGATTCTTGACAATGCAACCGAGCGACCGTTGACGATGGGGTGACAATATGACCGACGAACACAGATTCACGGCGGCGGAACTTGAGGAACTGGCCGGACTGCTGGCGCCGCGAATCGCCGCGCTTATGCCACCGCACGTTTGCCAATTCGATGCCGTAGACGTTACGGAGCTTCGGCGCATCGCTGGCGTGACGCGGGGTGCAAGGGCTACCGCGCTGGCTACGTTCGTCGGGACCGCCGTGTTGGCAGTCCTTACCCTCATCGGCGCTGGCGTCATTGCATGGGTGAAGGGGAAAACGGCGCAGTAATGTTCCAGCGCATGACCATCTCGGCTCCTGTTCAGCCGTGCGGGGTCTGGAATGACCTCACGCGGCTCTGGACGTTGAAGCATGGGTCTCCGCTACCGGACGGCACGACGGGCTGGTTCTGCGACATCGGCAAGGGGCGTACGCTCTACATCCGCGACGGCACGGAGATCGACGGGGCCAGCGTGCCGCGAATCGCATGGGTGTTTGTCGGGCACCCGCTGTCCCGCAGGCTTCTGCCATCCGCGCTGTGCCACGACCTCCTATACATCACGGAAGCCCTGCCCCGCAACGAGTGCGATGCCATCTTCTACTACCACCTACGGCGCCGCGCCACGATTGCCCACGCCTCGGCCTGCTGGTCGGGGGTGCGGGTTGGCGGTGGGATTCCGTGGTTGCTCCACAAGGAAGCCGACATCGCGGCGGCGCGGGAGCAATGCTGGATCACGACATCAAACGGTTTGACGCTGGCGTTCCCCGGCCGATGATAGTGCTTGCACCGTAACGCCGGGATTGGTAGAGTGCGACCGCAACATAGGAGAGGGACATGGACAAAAACACGACCGGTCCGACCAAGATTGACCCGACCGACCTGCCCCGCCACCCAATGACGCTGCCGACCGGATGGGTGTGCCCGCGCTGCGGAAGGGTCAACGCGCCATGGGTGGCGCATTGCGACTGCACTCAAGACGTGTGGCCGTCTTGGCCGCAGACGCCGCCGTGGACAACCGACCCAAACGCGCCGCCGTACACGAGCACGTGGACGACCGGCGCGACTGTCCCCTGCACGACCGAAACCAGCCACGCCAAGGAGATCCAATGAAGAAGTCCATCATCCTGACCGCCGCGTCCGCAATACTGATTTGCACCGCCGCCCTCGCTGGCCCGCCCGTGAGCCTCGAAGCCCGCCCCGGCTACGTCGGGGTGCGGCTTGACCTGATCGCCCTGTGGCGGGCCAAGGCGTCACCCGCACCAACGCGCACTGTGTACGTCGAGGAATACCGGCAGACGGTCTACGGCCCGATCACCGCGCAGTCGGGCGCTGGCGAGATCGACGACACGGGCGGCCGCGTGGTGTCCAAGGGCGAGGTCGAGGAGCCGCGCAACCGGTTACAGGTTGTAACCGATCACTTCCGGCGCAACGCTGGCCGGTATGTCGCCGGGGCCATCGTCGCCGGGGTCGCGGCCGTCGGCGAGAACAACGACTGGTTCCGCAACAAGGACGGCAAGGACGCGCCAGCGCAGCCGACCGAACACAACCAGATTCGCTCCCCCACCGTGGCCGTGCAGTCGGGCGACGGCTCGCCCGTCACGGTCAACATCACGATTCAGGAAATGGCTGCGGCGGAATGACCGTCCGCCCGCTCATCCTCGCCGCCGCGCTGGCCCTGACCGGCTG
>JAKJHA010000290.1 GCA_022704125.1 Verrucomicrobiota bacterium
TATCACGGTATGTCCGGCATTGCTACCGCCTTGGTACCGTACAACCACATCCGCCTGTGACGTCAGGACATCGATCACCTTGCCCTTGCCTTCGTCACCCCACTGTGCACCCACTAAAATCGTATTCGGCATAAAAACTCCCATGAACGGTCTATCGGCCGCTACAGCCTTTTGTGAACAACAGCCGTAGAGTGTACCCTATTCCCTGCGGTCAGAGCAACCTTTCCCGTAACCTTTCCCGTAACCGAGCGTTGGCCTCATACAATTTTACAAGTACGACAGGACGTCTCTGATCGCCGAAGGAGAGCCGGTCGTCAATGTAATAATCGTACCTAAAAAACGGTTCGTCCTGCAGCGCTCATGTGATAAGATGGCACCACAAGAATAGAGGAGGTCATGATGATTACGAGAAATGATGCACTTCAGACGGAATTCCGTCCAAACATGCGCGGTGGCAAAGGTACGGTTAAGGTCGAGCACTGGTTCAAGCCCGAAGCGTTCAGTGCCAAGGCGCGGCTTTGCGCACGTTTGACGATTGAGCCCGGCGGCTCCATCGGCAGCCACACGCACGACGGCGAGGACGAGATCTATCTGGTTCTCTCCGGCAGCGGACTTATCGAAGAGCAGGGCAAATGGGTGCCCATCCGGCCCGGCGACGCGATCCTAACCGGCAAGGGCGCTTCACACGGCGTCGAAAACACCGGCAACGAACCGCTGGTCATCGCCGCCATCATCGTGCAGGTTGCCTGAGTCTACCGTACCCACATCTTTATCTTCAGAGAAAATCCTTATGAATCTTTTGCCCGCATCCCTGCTCCTGCCGCAACGGACCGTCGCCGCTGAAGGCGCGGTGTTGCGTCTCACCAATCTGGCCGCTGAATTCGGTTCGAGCGGCGTGTTGGTTCACGGCCGTTCGCTGCAACGCTCCGAGCTACTGGACGCGATCTTAAACGAGCCACCGTTCGGCATGCGGGTCCGCGCTTGGTGCCATGACGGAAACGAGCCGACGGTCGACGCGGTCGATGCACTGCGCGCCGATCTGAAAGCCGACCGTCCCGATTGGGTGGCGGCCGTCGGCGGCGGCAGTGTGATCGATCTGGCCAAGGCGGCCGCCGGGCTGCTGGACGCGCCGGAAAACACCGCGTTTTACCAGATGCATCCGGCGTCGATTCCCCCGGCGGCACTGCCGTTGATCGCGGCCCCTACCACCGCCGGTACCGGCGCAGAGGCTACGGTGGTGTCGGTGCTGACCGACCCGTCGCGAACCGTGAAACAATCGATCCGCCACCCCTCCTACATGCCGCATCTGGTGATCCTCGATCCCTGCCTGCTCCGGTGCTGTCCGTCGAACACACGCGCGGCGGCGGGATTCGACGCCTTCGTGCAGGCCTTTGAGTCCTACACCAGCCTGCACGCCACGCCCTTCACGCGGGCGCTCTCGGAACTGGCCTTGACGCGCATTGCACGCGCGTTACTGCCGTTCTATCAGGGCAACAGCGATCTGGCAGGCGAGATGCTGGAGGCGAGTTATCTGGCGGGCGTCGCGCTGTCGCACGCGCGCCTGGGCATCATCCACGGTCTCGCTCACCCGCTGGGCGTGCGCTTCAACGTCGCTCACGGCCTGGCCTGCGCCTGCTGCCTGCCGGCTTGTCTCGCCTTTAACCGAAAGGCCGTGGCTCGCGACCTCAACACGCTTAAATCACAGCATGGGCTGGACGTGGAAGCGCAGATCGCCACGTGGATGACGGCAATGGAACTTAAAAATCCCTTTGCCGGCCAACAGGTGACTGACCGCGAGGCCTTCATCCGCGAGACGCTCGCCTCGGGTTCGACCGCTGCCAATCCCCGCCCCGTCACGGCGGATGACGTCTCGTCGCTGCTTGACACGATTCTAGAAAAACCTGCTACGATATCCGCATGAAAATCATTCGCTTCCTGACAGACACCTGCGCCGAACCACAGACCGGCATCCTCCATCCCGACGGCTCGGCCGAGCCGATCATCGGCGACCTCTTCGGATCTTGGCAGCCCAGCGGACGCCGCGAACGCGTTGCCAGGCTGCTCGCCCCGCTCCAGCCGCCCGTTATCTTGGCGATCGGCCTCAACTTCCGCGCCCACGCCCACGAGACGCGGCAGCCGATTCCGGAGCATCCGGTGCTCTTCATGAAAAGCCCGTGGAGCGTGCAGCACCCCGGCGATCCGATCCTCATTCCCACGCATCTGCCCAGCACCCAAGTGGACTATGAAGCCGAGTTGGTCGTGATTCTCGGCAAGCCGTGTAAGAATGCCACGCCTGACAATGCACTTGATTATGTGCTGGGCTACACCTGCGGCAATGACGTCACGGCGCGCGACTGGCAAAAGAGCTTCGGCGGTAATCAGTGGTGCCGCGGCAAATCCTTCGATACCTTCGCGCCGCTCGGCCCCGTGATCGTCACCCGCGACGAGATTCCCGATCCACAGAACCTCGCCCTGAAGGCTTGGGTCAACGGCGACCTGCGCCAATGCTCCAACACGGCGGACCACATCTTCAGCGTGGTTGACCTGATCGTCTTCCTGAGCGGCAGCACCACGTTGCCGGCCGGCACGGCGATCTTCACCGGCACCCCTGCCGGGGCTGGCTTCTCGCGCACACCGCCGCTTTATCTCGCGGCGGGCGACACCGTGACCGTCGCTATCGACGGCATCGGTGAACTCACCAACCCGGTCGCCCTCGAAGACGCGTAACGCGCGCCCACTTCGGCAATCGGGGTGACAGGGGGATGTGAAGATCATGCATTTCTGACGAAAAGAGAGCAGCGGGTCGGGACAAGCGCGGGCGTCCTCGCC
>JAKJHA010000038.1 GCA_022704125.1 Verrucomicrobiota bacterium
TGTCCGTCGGACTGTCCGAAGCTACCTCGCCCGCCGCCACGGTGTCGCGGGATACTTCCCGCCGCCCGGACCCGAGGCCGTTCTGCAGGCCATGTCGCTCGGCCTGTATACGCACGCCCTTTTCTCAACGCAGTTGTTCATGCGATAAGTCACGTCTGCCACGTACTGTTTTTATTGGACTTTGTGATGCGTATAGGCGGTGCTCAACCCCGCAATTTTTCAACTTTCAACGCTCAACGTTCAAACGATGTGGTATAGTACCGGAACTGATGAAAGGGAAGACCGCTATGGCCGCTCAAAAAAAACGTGTTGATCCCCGTCCGGATTGGGATACCTATTTCATGGCGATTGCTGAAGTGGCGGCGACGCGCGCCAACTGTTCGCGGCGCAAGGTCGCGGCGATCGTCGTGTCCGAGAACCGTATCATTTCGACGGGATACAACGGCACGCCGCGTGGGGTTAAGAACTGTTTCGAAGGCGGTTGCCCGCGTTGTGCGGGTAGTGCGCCGTCGGGCAGCAGCCTCGAAGAGTGCATCTGCGTCCACGCGGAACAGAATGCCATCTGTCAGGCGGCGTATCACGGCATCGCCTTGGCGGGCGCGACGATCTACGTGACGATCAGCCCCTGTCTGACGTGTGCCAAGATGATCATCAACGCGGGCATCCGCGAGGTGGTCTACGGCGGCGACTATGCCTTTACGGAGCAGACCGAGCGGTTGCTGAAAGAGGCGAAGGTAACGTGCCGCCGCTTTGTGAAGCCGTAGCGGGCCAGACCGTCAGTCTGAAGAATCGGCGCGGGTAGGTGGTCTGCTCTTCGTGCGGGATCTCCAGCGTCCATAAATAACCGTTGCCGGTGTCTTCACAGCGCAGGTAGCGCCCGTCGGTGTTGTACCACTCAAGCAGATCCTCGGACTCTTGGAGCGACGCCCAAGCATCGGGGCGATCGTATGCCTGATAGTAGGAGACGCTCACGCCTGAACCGTCTACCGCGAACCCTTGTATGGCGGAGCGTCCTTCGTCGGTGGGGTCCAGCGGGTCGGCGCCGGTATAGTACTCAACCAGATTCGGCACGCCGTCGCCGTCGGCGTCGCCTTCGAGCGAGGTGAGGCCGCGCAATCCGAGCCATTCTGAGTATCCGCCGCGCCCCGGCGTCGGCACGCCCGCCTGCCAGTGGCTGGGCGCGAACGGCACAAAGTCCGCGCGGTTGAGCGAGTCGCCGCCGCCATCTGCGGAACGGGGCCAATCGCCGCGCGTGCCGTACGTGACCGTATCCAGTGTGCGCCCTCGCGCGTCAAGCAACGTGACCGTTTCGCCGCCGTCGGAGAGTCCGCCGTAGATCCAGTAGGCGACAGGCGTGACCGCGTTGCCGTAACGGTGCCGGAAAGCCTCTTCGTGACGGGCAATGACCGCATGTCCGCCGGGCTTGAGGATGGGGCCGTCCAAGACAAGCTCGTGCGCGGGCTGGCCTTGCGGGAAGCGGCACCCCGCGAGGCTGATGTCGCAGTCGGCGAGGTTGACCAGCTCGACGAACTCGTAACACCGGGCGATCCATTCCGATTGCGGGGCGGTTGCGTTGACGTGCGGATGATAGTGGATCTCGCTGATCAGGATATCGCCGGGACGGGCACGGCGGCCGCCTAGCAGATATTCCGCCCGTGCGGCGAGGCTCCAGGTTTGGCGCGTGCTGCTGTAGGCGCGGGCGAAAAGTTCGGCGGAGGCGGTGAGTTGCACCGACATGCCGGGGCGGCAGACGCGTGCCTGCGGGGCCGGAAGATTGTTCCAGAGCGCGGGGTCGCTGCCGTCCAGCGTGTAGTAGATGAGGTCGCCTTCGGGCGCGGTCAGTGTCACGGTCAGCGGTTCACCGGGCGGCAGGATGCAACTCGCCGGATTGAGCAGCGGCGGCGCGTGCAACAGGGAGCACTTCTGCGTGAAGTTTTGGTCGATCCACGTCGCGTGGTTGGTGGCGAACCAAGTCATCCACGCGACCTCGCCGGAGTGGGTACGGCCGAAAACGTCATTGGTGGGCCACTGGTTCCACTTCACGTAATCACGTGTGGCCGCCGCTTCAGGAAGCTGCGCGTGCAGCCGGGCGACGGTGGCCGCCAGATTGGTATTGGAGAAGGGGCCTTGGCGCAGTGCGAACCAGCGGTCCCAGTAGAGACGTTGGAAGGCGGGCTGGGCGTGCAGGCGACCCCAGAAATCGCTGCGGGTGAAGGGCTCCGAGGCGAAGGTCCATACGTCCCAGCGCTTGGAGTTGGGCCTGTCGGTGTACCCGTATGGCCCCAACGAACGGTCGAAGTCCCAGACCGGCCCGGCCATGATCTTGCTGCCGCGATCTTTGTGGAAGAAAGAGCTGAGCGTGAAGATGTCTACATCCATCGAGTAGGCTTTCATGATGTGGAAATCGGTCCACGACAGCAGGTCAATGTGACGGCCGACACCAGTCTCGGGGTGCATGGGGTCGGCACCGTACACGGTGTTTTCAAAATCGTTGAAGGCATTGACGAGATAGAGGCTCTGCTCGGGTTGGACCACATCGAGCTTGGGCCGATCGAGGACCATGTAGCGTCCGGTGCTGTTGGGGAAGTTGCGTGCGGTGCGCCAGTAAAATTCGTCGGTGTCGGCGCGGTCCGCCTTGAAGAGATAGCTGCCGGAGAGCGCGGGCTGCGCCGTGTCGCCTGGCGTCACGATGTCATCGACCGGCAGGCGGCCGTTACCGATGCGGATACGCTCTTCCAAAACGTAGAGCCCGTGGTAGCGGGCAGCCGAAAGGTCGGTGGTTTCGTTGTTGATGAGGAAAAGCTCCACCCAACGCGTGCGCGGGGCGTAACGGCCGAGCTGGCGCGAGAGATCGAACATGAAGGCATCGTGCATGTAGGTGCGGTCATAGTTCCAGCAACTGATCAAGGCGAAGTCCGAGCCGTCGGGAAAACCGTTGATGCTGACCTTCTGGTCGTCGTCCTCCTCGCCCCAGAAGGTGAGCGCGTAAGGTTTTTTGGGGAAACCAGCGGATGAGGACCCGCGCACATGGATGCCGACGCGGCGGGTCAGCGTGGCGGGACCGGTCAGCGCGGCACTGCCGTTGACGGGCTCGATCAGGTGAGCGGAACAGGCGGTGTAGATTGACGATTTGCTCGTGGGGATACCGTCACGGAGGGGGTCGTTCTCGCGCAGCACGAGGATCGGCAGGCCGCTGGTGAAGGCCAGCGTGGCGGAGTCGGACGCATGGAAGGTGTACATGGCGGTCGAGGGATTGCCGCTGCGCCCGAGCGCGTCGAACACACAGGCGCGGATGTGCAGGGAAGAGGAGACCGAGAGCGGCGCGCTGTAGAGGAGGCTGTTGTCCAGCGTGGGGATCGCACCGTTGGTCGTGTAGCGGATGCTTTGGCCCGGTGCGCTACCGCTCAGCGTCAGGGTGAAGGGCGTGGCAGTGATGCCGGGAGGGTGCGAGAAGGCGATCGTCTGCGGCAAACGCAGGATCGTGGCGTCGCCGTTCATGACGCCGGGCGTGGCCTGGATGAGGTAGGAGGGCGCGTTGGTGACATAGAGCGTGCGGATGACGGCCTCCAACGAGGGCTTGAGAAAGAGGTCGCTGCTGGTCGCGTTACAATTCATGAGGTGGACGGCCAGCATGTTGACGCCGCCGGTCAGCAGATTGGTGCAGGCGGTGAGATTGAGCGCCGTGGCGGTGGCGGGATTGTTCAGGATCGACGCGGCGTAACTGGCGTATGTCAAGGTCGCGGGGGACGGTGAATTCACGGCGGTGGCGAATCCGCTGTTCACGTAAAATGCGGCACCGTCGTCATAGGTCACGGTGAGCGCGAGCGAAAGAACGGACGCAGCGTCGGCCAGTTCGAACGGAATGCGCAGGTAGACGCCGGGCTGGCCCTGCGCGATTTCCAGCAGGCTCAGGTTGACCTCAGAGACCCACGCGGGATTCTTCGTGCCATAGCCAGTCGGCAGGAGTCCCGCCAGCCATTCCGTGTCATCGAAGGCCTGAGTGCGCCAGATGGTACCGAGCGCATCATCGGCCGGACAGTACGCGCGGACCGGCGAGGTATTGGAGACGAGTAGGCATGTGTCGTCGGCCAGTGAGATGGCCACGCCGTACGCGATGTTTTCGTACTGCGGCGGGAAGCTGGGGCTGTAGGTGTGAACCGCTATGCGGTCGGCGTTGAAGAGGCCCAGGAATTCGCCGTTTTTGCTGAGCGAAAAGTTGGTGTGCAATTCGCTCGCAGGGTCGGTTTGGTTCGCGCTGGAGGCCCAGATCAGGAGCGTACCCCAAGGGGGCAGCGTGACGGCGGGAATCACCCATTTGGCCGGATTGCCCGCATTGTCCGAGAGCGACCAACCAGCGAGGTTGATCGGGTGTCCGGTGGTGTTCTGCAGTTCCAGCCAGTCGGAGGCGTTGCCGAAGCTGTCATAACAAAAACCGTTGTTATCAGCCATGAATTCGGAGATCACAACAGGGGGTGTCGCCGTGGCGATCTTCACCACAAGCGCCGCAGAAAGCCAGATACGTTGTAAGCCTTTGCCAGACACGTGCACAGTATAGGCGATGTTCTGGCCGTTCGCCAAGTGTCGGCTTACGAAATCTGGAGTGCGGTGACAAGAGCCGCGCTGTGCGCGGGTCGCGACACCGCTTTTTCTCCGCGCTGTGCGCGGAAACAACTCTTAGTCCCCACTCTTAGTCGAACACACTTAATCCCCACACTTAGCGGATACACTTAGTCTCCACACCTAGACGATTGCGTTAGCGACGTGTTTTGGACGAAGTGTAAAACGACAAAGTGTAAGCGACGAAGTGTGCCTTGCGGCACCGCTTTTGCGCACAGCCCTGCCGCCGTACTCCTGCTCAAAAAGCGGCGTCGTGCGGAATACCGCTTGCCGCCGCAAATCTTTTCGCCTGACTTGTGGGTGCCGAAATGGGCACAAACCACGCACTCGACTCACCCCCCTGTCACTAACCGATTCCATTTTTGATGGTGATGGACAGACGCCTCGAAATGTGCGACACTACTCCTGCCTTGGGCGTGGCACAACACCTGCCTGTGCGGGTGCGTATGTGGACGGGCCGCGTAAGGGACGTTGGGGCGTCAGCCTCATAGCTATCACGTAAATGCGAAATGGAAACGAGGTCTGTTATGATGCGTAAGCTCGTGCTGGCATTGAGCCTGTTACTGATCCAATCGGCGGGTGCCTTTGCGCCCACCAACCTCTCGGACTGCGTGATCTGGCTGCAAGCCGGAAGTGACGATGTCCAGTTCAACCCCGACACCGGACGCGTCACGACGTGGCTCGACCGTTCCGGCAACAACAACCACGCTTATCAGACCAATACCAACCGCCAGCCGGTGTATGTCGCCAGCGGCCTGAATGGTCTGCCGGCGTTACACTTCGACCAGCGCCTTTTCAGTGACGCTTACGCGGCCGGCCTAGTGACCTCGAATGCGTTGAATGCCGCCTTTTCCGTGTTTACCGTGATGTGTGTCAGGGATGACAGCGGACGCGGGATCGCCTGGCGCAGGTTCGTGGGGTCGCTCGATAAAAACTGGCTTCTCGGAACCTACAGTGATGGCTCTTTTTACGCGCATGCCGACACCAGCGAATTGAGCGGCATTGCGGCGCGGCTACGCGCGCCTTACCAATTCGGGCGCACGTACACGCTGTCGGCGATCAACACGACGAGCGAACAACGCTTCTACGTGAACGGATATGACCTTACGGGTAATTCAAGTCTTACCACGTCGCCGGGTCGGCTGACGATCGGAGGCTGCGCACGCAATGCGGCAGATCCGAGCGATGTCGTGATCGCCGAAGTGATCGTTTACGAGCGCGCCCTTCCCGCTGCCGAGCGCGATCAGGTTGAAGCCTACCTAAAGGAGCGCTACGCGGTGTCGGACGCGGGTTTCGGTGGGTCCGTGTGGAGCGGCTTTGGCAGCAGTAATCTCTGGAGCGACAACGCCAACTGGCACCAGCCCCTTCCTGCCCGGCCGATGCTGGCCTTTGAAACCAACATCCAGTCAACGTCTGTGAACGACCTGCCCGGACTCACGGTGGACAGCATCATGGTGTGGAACCGTAACATCTCGGCATCGGGCAACCCCATCACTCTGGAGAACAACTTCTTCTGCTTCCCGCAGTCTACCGTTAACTGGGCGCTGGACACCATCCTGCCCGACGGTCAGCACACCTTCTCGGTGCGCGGCAACCGCCGTCTCAACTTCTCCGGTTGCCTCTCCGGCACAGGCGGGATCTGTCTGGGGACGGGAGCCCTGTACGATGGCACGCTCGCCCTGCTCTGTCCGTCCAACAGCTTCACCGGTCCGGTCCACATCCAAACCGGCATCGCCGAAATCTCCCGGTTGGCACCGGCCGGCACGTCCAGTTCGCTGGGAGCGGCGACCGGTGCGGACGCCACCGTGCATCTCGGCAACGTCCGTTACAACATCGTGGGCGGCGTGCGCTACACCGGTACGGCATCGGCGACCACCGACCGCGATTTCCGCTTCATGCGCAACGTGGCCATCCTCAACGGCAGCCCCACGGACGCAGCCCTTACTTTCAGTGGCACGATGTGTCCTGTTGACGAGCCGCGTGCGGGCCTGGCGACGCTGGAACTCGGTGGAACCTCGCGTGGTACCAATCTCATCGAATCGACCCTCAGCGACTCCCCGTTAGGCCAGAACCGCCTCGCGGTTACCGTCAAGAGCGGCGTCTGGCGCTTTAACCAGTCCAACACCTTTACCGGGGGGCTCACGCTGGAAGGCGGCACGGTGTTCCTGACAGGCACCGGCGGGCTCGGGCAAGGCCCCGTTCGCGTCAGGACCGGCGCCACGCTCGGCGGCAACGGGGTCGCCACCTCAGCCAGCGCGATCCTCCAGTATGAAGGCGCCATCATCTCGCCCGGCGATCCCGACGAAAACGGCGGTATCGGTTGCCTCACCTACGATATTGGAGCGGGACTCTCCGGCGTACGGCTCGTCATACAGACCACCCTGCAGACCAATGACAGCATCCGTGTCAATGCCACCCTCCCGTTGCCTGCCTTCCTGACGGTGGAAGTCCAGGCGGCTTCCGCCGCCGACTGCCCCGAATCCCTGCGCATCATCGATGCGACCGCGCTGATCGGCGCGCAGGATCTTTCCGCATGGGAGATCATCGCCCCCTGCGCCTATCGTGCCGTGCGCGAGGGCTCGTCGGTGCTGCTTGTCAAGGAGCCCGCCTTTTCTGCCGATGCCTGGCAATACAACATGAAGATCCGCTTTCCGGGGTACACCGGCACCTCCGTCCTAACCAATTTCCCCGTCCTGATCAAACTGACAGAGGGCACGGGCAACCGGTTCCACTACGGTGAGTGCGATCCGAACGGCGCCGACCTGCTCTTCACCGACGCAGACGGCACGCGCTTGCAGCACGAGATCGAGCGCTGGGAGATCAACGGCGAGTCTTGCGTGTGGGTCAAACTGCCGCGCCTGACGCGGGGCACAGAGATCACCGCGCACTGGGGCAACCCCGCCTTTGCACCGCTCAAGGCCACCTTCCAACCGATCGACTTGCCCGGCTGTGCGCTCTGGCTCGACGCGGCCGCGAGCTTTACGGCGGATGGTGCTTCCATCGCCACCTGGCCGGATCTTTCCGGAAACGACCGCCACGCTACGCAAAGCAATGCCGCCGCGCAGCCGCGCTGGGTGGCCAACGCCGTCAACGGCCTGCCCGCCGCGCGCTTTGAAGTGACGGGTACCATGGACGGCATGGTCACTGGATGGAACACCCAGGAGGATTCTGCCTACACCGTGATCGTCGCCGGCACGCACCGCAGGGAAGTCGACCCCGGCGATTCTTGGCGGCGCATTGTCAAGGGGGCTGCCGGCTATAACGCCGCCATCGCCGTGCAGCCCGACAACACTTTTCAGGCAGGCACCCACGCTGGCGGCTATAAGTCCCTCGCAATATCGAGCACGCGCGCTACGCTCGGCGCCCCGTTTGTCGGCACGATCGTGGCCGACGGCACTCACTCCTACTTTGCGCTTAATGGCTTCGTCTTCCCGACGGCTGCCGTCGCGGGTGCGTTCGGTAACCTCGGGCTCGGGGTGAGCGGACATGGGGGCGACGGGTGGGACGGTGATATCCTGGAGGTCATCGCTTACGACCGTGCGCTCTCTCTCGCTGAGCGCCAGCAGGTGGAGCGCTATTTGGCAGAGAAATACGACGGGCTTTCTGCCCACTTCGTGCCCGAGTTCGGGTTGCAACAATGGCTGCGGGCCGACATGGTGAATGCCGATGTGCTGGACAACGGCGTGCCGCGCGTGTCCAGAGCGGACAACCAAACTTCCGTATCTGGCATGCACGCCACGCAGGGTACGACCGATCGCATGCCTGAAAAAGTTGCGTCGGCCATCAATGGGAAGCCCGCGCTGCGCTTTGACGCGGTGCCCGACCAGTATGACGCTCTCCGGAGTTCCGTCGCGCCGATCGGCGAGGCTTACACGGCCTTCGCTGTCTTCGCGCCGAACACCACCGGCCTGACGGAGCGCGTGATCATGCAGGGATACGGCGGTGTCAGCCGCCTCGGCATCACGAACGGTATCCTTATGCGGCGCGCGGGCGGTACCGTTTCGCAACTCCTGCCTTGCCCGCCCCATCAACCGCTGATCGCCACACTGCGCTGCAACGAACTCTCCTCCAGCTTCTACGTCAACGGCGTGAATCTCACGCAGAACGCTACGCCGTCAGGCAACTGGGCCGGGAGTGGAGGTGTCGAAAACCGGGTGATCATTTTTGGCGCGGGTTACGGGGACGACGCGCTCTTGCAGCCGATGGACGGTGACCTCGCCGAGGTCATGGTCTACAACCGTATCCTTTCCGATCACGAACGCCAGCGCGTGGAGGCCTACCTCGCGGACCGCTATGCAATTCCCATCAACCGCAACAACGCACAGGTGTGGTCGGAGGGCTACACCGGCGTCTGGCATCTGACCGATACCTCGCGCCTGTTGCTCGCCGACGCTTCGCCCGCGCAGAACGGCGCGGTGCTGCTGGGCATCGACGAAGCGCGCGCCGTTCCGGCATGGACCGCAGAAGGTCTGGCGTGGGATGCGGCGTCGCAGTTCGGGAGAAGCCGTACCGCGCCCGCCACGCCGTCGACGCTCTCCTTCTGGGCGCTGCAACCCGAGTCGTCGGCGAACCTTGCCACGGTGATCGCCGGAACCTCCGGTGCGCCGTACGTCGCGCTCAACAACGCCGCAGGTAAGCTCCGTGTCGCCGCTACGGACGCCGCCCCGCTGATCGGTGGTAGCGGCGCCTGGACGCACTACACGGTTGTCGTGAATCCCGCCAACCAGGCCGTGCAGGTTTACGGCAACGGTCTGCCGCTCGACACGGCACCGGGCGTGCAGGGGAGCGGGATGCCGACCGGGCAGGCGCTGACATTCGGGCACGATGCGAATACGTCCGACGTTTCGAAAACCTTTTCGGGCGCGTTGGATGAACTCCGTCTTTCGACGACCGCGCGGAACGCGGACTGGATACGCGCTGCCTATCTGACGCAGGCAGAAAACGCTTCGTTCACCAGCTACCACCACTTCGGCACGTTCTTCATGTTGCGATAGCATCCGCGTGTAGCACGGAGTTGGTTGTTAGTGCCTTACGGCTCAACAAGCACGACGAATTCGAGGGGCATCAAGAGGGATACGGCGTGAAGGAAATCAAGGCACAGTTTCAGGGAGACCTGACGCTTTCGGGTGGGGTGGATCTTGCCGGTGACATCACCGTTGGCGAGAACGGCTGGATTGTTCCTTCTCCAGGGCTTTCCATTATCATCAGGTGAGGGTATGAAATTCGATTCGGGAATGGAACGCCAGTGGCTTATGAAGATGATATTGGTTACCGTCGCTGTGTGTGCGGCGTCTGTTGCGTTTGCTGTTTCGGATCATACGCTTACAGAGTTTCCGCGCCTTGCGGGCGAGACAGATGATGCGCCGCGCTTCCAGCGGGCGGTGGATGCCTGCTACGGTGGCGGCGTCCTCACCGTGCCGGGAGGTGACTACACCTTGGCGCAAACCGTTTTCGTGACGAACCTCTGCTCCATCGAGATGAGCGCGGGGGCTTATGTGAAGGCCGTCGCCAAGATGGATTGGATGATCAAGATCGATGCAATATGGCAGTTTAATCCACGAATCGCGCCGCAGGATGTGAATGCCGAGCGCTACAATTTGCGCTACATCGGCGGCACGCTCGATGCGGATGGCAAGGCCTCCTGTCTTGCGATTGACAACTACCGCCACTTCACACTGGAGAACGCGACATTCCTGAACGGTAAGCGGTATGGCGTCGGCATCGAGACGACGGGACGCGGTTACGAGATGATCGCCCGCAACCTCTACTTTAAGACGCTGATCAGCGGTCTTGCGGGTAACGTCGGTCTTTACACCTACGGCGGCGACAGCCACTACACGGATATCGTCGTCGTCGACTACACGACGGGCGTCCATTTCGCGGGACGCGGCGCGAACGTCCTGACGCGCATCCATGTGTGGGGCGGACCGATCAAGCCCGCGTGGGCAGGCGAACTTCCGGAGATGCTCAAGGAGTCCGTCTGCTTCCGCATCGACTCGTCGGGCGAAACCCTGCGCGACTGCTATGCCGACACGGGCGAGATCGGATTTTGGGTGAATGGCTGGGAGGAGCGTCTCTTCGGGTGTCGTTACTTCAATAACACCGGCTTCAAACTGAAGAGGGTGACGATTCTCCGGCAGGATAGGGGGACGATCTGGTGCGACGGTTGTGTTTTTCAAAAAGACACGCCGGAGACGAAGCTCTATTCAGGCGCCCCCGACGCAAAGATCCGGTGGGGTGACAGCAATATCTATCGCCACTTCGGCGGTGATCCCTCCGCGCCGCGCGGGAGTGAACCGACCGTGCAGCCGCTGGATGTGGATCTGGGGCGACAACTGTTCCTCGACGACCGGCTGCTCGTGACGAATTCGATGACGCGCACATGGTACCGTCCGCAGAAGTCACCCCTGAATCCCGTCCTCAAGCCCGAGACCGAGCTTGAGCGCGGCGGCAAGAAGCAGACGAACGCGCTGGCATGTCCTTTTGTGGGCGGTGTTTGGTACGACGGGACGGACAGGCTCTTTAAGTGCTATTACAATGCCGGCTGGGCACCGGGCATCGCTTACGCAATATCCAAAGACGGTCTATCGTGGGAGCGGCCGAAGCTCAATCCGGATGGCGGAAACCTCGTCCTGCGCTGCGACGGCACACGTGACCAGTCAAGCGTGGTGATGGATCCGGTCGCAAACGACGGTTACCGTTTCAAAGCCTATCTCACAGTCTGCCGGAAAAACATCGGGGGCGAGGTGCGCCTTTCAAAGGACGGAGTGACATGGACTCCGCCTGTGCCGACTGCCGGTACGGGTGACGCGACCTCGATCTTCTACAATCCCTTCAAGCGCCAGTGGTGTTTCTCTTCACGCGGTTGGAACGAAGAAGAGGGACGCCTGCGTGACCTCGCATTTGACGCCGATTTCATCGCTGGGGCACGCGCACTACCGCGGAAGAGCCGTTGGCTTAAGGATGCCGTCGGCGGCGGCTGGAAAAAGAGCGGCTATGAACTCTACAACATGGACTGCATTGCATACGAGTCGGTGATGATCGGCCTCATGCAGGTGATGAAACAGCCGCAGAATGAACACTGGTCGAAACAGGGGTTGCCGAAGTCCACATTCCTGCGCTTTGGCTACGCGCATCCGAACAACATCTGGACGTGGCAATTTCCGAAAACGGGTGAGGGGGCCGACAATGCCTTCATCGATCAGACACGCCGCTACGGCGACTGGGACATGGGATACCTCCGCTCCAATTCGGGCGTTTGCCTGATTGTCGGGGACGAGATCCGCTTTTACTACACGGGCTTTGCGGGCGACAAAGCGAAGGCGGATGACGGCCAACAGAACGTCCTCACCAGCGGTATGTATGCGAACGGAGCGATGGGCTTTGCGACGCTGCGCCGCGATGGCTTCTGTTCGCTTCAGGACGGCACCGTTGTTACGCGTCCTCTCTTTTTTACAAAAGGCGACCGGCTCTTTATCAATGCCGATGTAAAAGCCGGCGAACTTGTCATCCGTGTCGCGCAGGACGGCAAGACCTTCGGGGAGAAGCGCTTGGCCAACGTCGATTCGACGCGGTTGGAGGTCGGCGCGCTGGAACCGCGCAAGCCGTTCACGCTTACCTTCACGGCATCGGGTGGCGCGAAGCTCTATTCATTCTGGACCTCCGATGAGTCAGGCAAGTCGGGCGGTTATCTCGCAGGTGGCAGTCCCGATTGCGCGATGCTGCGGGATCTGTAAGAGGCATCGCCATGAATTCCCGCGTACAGTTTTGTGAAGCATTGTTGACGCGCTTGATGGACTTGCGTGATACGGATACCGGCGTATGGAGCGGCGAGTTGGCATCGAGTGCGCTCTCGACCGCGCTTGCCGCTATCGCGTTGGCAGGTGAGGACGAGGCCCACAACCGTCTGGCGGCCGACGGAGCAGCGTGGCTGGTTGCCCACGCCAATCCGGACGGCGGATGGGGGGACACGTCGGCGAGCCCCTCCAACCTCAGCACGAGCCTGATCAACCTTGCCGCCCTGCGTGCGTTGGCGCGGCGCGGTTTGATCAGCGGAAAGGTGTGCGAGGCCGTTATGGCACAGGCCGACGCTTGGCTTGCCGCGCGTCTGAAAGGAGTCGCGACGCCGGAGCGGATCGCGCAGGCTTTGGGTGAGGTGTACGGCGACGACCGGACCTTCGCCGTACCGATCTTGGCATTTCTCGCTATGTGCGACGATAAGGAGGAGGCGTGGTTGCACGTTCCGCCGCTTCCCTTTGTGCTGGCTTTGTTGCCGCAAGGGCTCTACCGCTTCTTCCGCTTGCAGGTGGTCAGCTATGCGTTGCCGGCGTTGATCGCGGTGGGCCTGTGCCGTCACATTTGTGTGGCGCGTGTGCGCGATCGGCGGTCTGGCTGGCGTTGGCTGGCTGGCGCGTTGCTGCGACGGCTTGAAACGTTGCAGCCGTCGCACGGCGGCTTCCTCGATGCAATCCCGCTGACC
>JAKJHA010000291.1 GCA_022704125.1 Verrucomicrobiota bacterium
ATCCTCTGTCCACGATACGGATACATGATCCAATGGGAACACGCAACTCTTCGTCGTAGGAATTGATCTGCGGCGGCGCATCGTTAATGCTATACTTGAACCTTCGGCCACTTGATTTGAACTTCAAAACGATGTTCGTCCCTTCTGCGGACACACTCTCGAACACATCTTCGACAAGGTCATCAAACTTCAATTGCTCCGTGGCATTTGCATTGCATACCATGCCGATGATAATTAACAAATTCGCAATACGCTTCATAGGAACACCTCCATTAAGGTCCAAACGGATTGCCTTGTCATGGCAACACCTTATCACACCGTAAAAACGCTCCGCAACTTTCGAATGTCTAATGTCAAAATACGACCCCGCTTCTCCCTTCAAAATACGACCCCGCTTCTCCCTCCGGGGAAAAGAACGCCGAACGCCCAACGTCGAACGCAGAACGCAGAAGTGGAGCCGTCTAAATACCTGTCCCTTAGTTGTCCACTTAGTTGCTACAGCCTAGACATTTTGTCGCAGTCACCTGTGATTTTTTTTCGCGGCGGTGTGCGCCGGTGCTTCGCGCGGGGAAAAGCAGAGCGGCACTTTTACTCTCAAGATTGCGCGCCACTGCGTGGTCGCAATGGGGGAGGTCGACCGGCGACGTTCGACCCGCGACCTGCGGCGATCCCGATCCCGATGGCGATGCCGATTTCGATGTGTCCGCAAACTCCTAACTCCTAAATCCTAAACTTTCCTTCGCGCGCGGCGCGCGTTCAACAAAGTTGAATCGCGCCAAGCGCGTTTTAGGCATGGAAAATGCGCGTGTCATACCTTATACTATAAGGTTTCGTTTTATGGGATCGGAATTTTTTGTGAAAGGATCGCCTTCATGCCGGTTCAGCCGGATGCTTTTGCCGCCCTTGTCCTGAAGAAAACAGGGCTGTTTACCGACTTGCAGCTTGACCATGTTTTGGCGGCTGACCGTTCGGACGGGACGGGTATTACGGGTGTGGTGGTGCGCCTGGGGCTGGCGCGTGAGGATGAGTTCCTGCGCAAGATCGGCGAGGTGCTGGGCTTTACCTATACCGAATTGACGCAGACGCGGCCGACGGATGAGGCGCTGACCAAGCTGCCGGCGCGTGCGGTGTACCAGTACAATGTGTTGCCGCTGACCGTCGATAACGGTGTGCTGACGGTGGTGACCTGCGATCCCTTCGATACCGGCATGACGGATGGCCTGCGGCTGGCGGCGGGTTGCCCGGTGCGGGTGACGCTTAGTCCGCGCGAAGAGATCAACAAGGCGGTTCAAAAATATTACGGCGTGGGTGCCGACGCGATCGAGAAGATGATCGAGGATGGCCGTTATGCGGTGGACGCCGATCTGGCCTCGATCTCCAAGATCGATGTGAATGAGATGGGGGCCGAGGCCTCGATCGTGCGCTTTGTGAACCAGATCATCGCCGAGGCGGACCGCCAGGGCGCGACCGATATCCACGTCGAGCCGATGGAGGACGAACTGCGTATCCGTTACCGGATCGACGGCATGCTGCACAAGGTGGATGTGCCGCCGCAGCTCAACCGGCTCAAGGCGGCGATCATTTCGCGTATCAAGGTCATGGCGAACTTGGATATCGCGGAGAAGCGGTTGCCGATGGACGGACGTATCGGCGTCAGGCTCAACAACGATGACATCGACATCCGTGTCTCTACGATGCCGACGGCCTACGGCGAATCGATCTCGCTGCGTCTGTTGCAGAAGGCGGGCAACTTCGTCAAACTGTGCGACCTCGGCTTTAATGATTTCGACTACGGTCATGTGGTTAAGCTAATCAACCGCCCCAATGGAATTTTTCTGGTGACCGGTCCCACCGGGTCGGGTAAGTCGACCTCGCTCTACGCCTTTCTGCACGAGATCAACAAGATGCAGGTGCGTATCTTGACGGTCGAAGACCCGATCGAGTACGAGATGCCGGGCATCAACCAGGTGCTGGTGCGGCAGGACATCGGGCTGACTTTCGCGCGTGCGCTGCGCGCCTTCCTGCGTCAGGATCCGGACATCATCATGGTCGGTGAAATCCGTGACGGCGAGACGGCGGAGATTGCGATCAACGCTTCGCTCACGGGTCACTTGGTGTTCAGCACGCTGCACACCAACGACGCGGCGGGTGCTTTCGCGCGTTTGATCGATATGGGCGCGGAGCCGTTTCTGGTGGCGTCGGCGGTGGCCGGCGTGATGGCGCAGCGCTTGGTGCGGCGGCTCTGCCTGAAGTGCCGTCGCGAGATTCCGCTGGATACGAAGTGGTATGATCTGTCGTATCCGCCGGCGAAGCAGACCGTCTGCGTGTCTGATGGGTGTGAGGCGTGCACCAAGACCGGATATCGCGGGCGTGGTGGTCTCTTCGAGTTGCTGGTGGTCACGGAGGATATCGAATCGGCGATCATCGGGCGCCGGTCTTCGAGCGAAATCCGCGAAATCGCGCTCACGCACGGCATGAAGACGCTGCGCGAGGACGGTTGGGCCAAGGTCTTCAGCGGCATGACGTCGGTGGAGGAGATCATCCGCGTGACGGAAGACGTGGCGTGAGGAGTGAGAATTTAGGAGTTAGGATTTAGGAGTTAGGAGTTGAGATGGGGCGGTTCCCAAAATTCCTAAATCCTAAATCCTAAATCCTAACTGACAGAGACTGGGTGCATGGCGAATTTTTCTTACAAAGCGTTGACGAAAGACGGCCGCAAGGTCGAGGGTGTGCTGGAGGCGGCTGACCGCCGCGCCGCGCTGGCGGCGGTTGAAAAGCTGGG
>JAKJHA010000292.1 GCA_022704125.1 Verrucomicrobiota bacterium
CTTCATGCTCATCTCATTCACCGGTGCAATGACCACCTGGAGCAGTTCGCCTTGGATTCAGAAGGTAGGTTATGCCGCTGGCAATGCCGCCACACAGGCGACACCAAAAGTTGTGGATGCCATGACCACCGCTACGCCGTTGACTTTCGCCAAAGATGCGCTGAAGGGCGGACTGCCGATGCCGCTGTTCAACGACCCCACATTGCTTAAGGATTTCTTTCTGGGCAACGTCAATGGTTGCATTGGCGAAACATCGGCTGCGGCTCTGCTGCTCGGAGCCGCCTATCTGCTGTTCCGCCGGGTCATCACCTGGCATATCCCGGTCGCCTATCTGGCCACCGTCTTTGTGTACGCCGCGATTCTGCATTTGATTTCGCCCGGTACGTCACTGCCGCCGCATGTGCATCTGCTGACCGGTGGTTTGCTGTTGGGTGCGTTCTTTATGGCCACGGATATGGTGACCTCGCCGCTTACGCATCGCGGCATGTTGGTGTTCGGCGTCGGTTGCGGCATCATTACCATGCTGATCCGCACCGTGAAAACCGGTGCCTATCCCGAGGGCGTGAGTTTCGCGATTCTGATTATGAACGCTTTCACACCGCTCATCGACCGCGCCACGCGCAACCGCGTTTTCGGCACCAAGAAGGGGAATGCCCGTTCATGAAAGACACTGCTAAACTGATTCTTGTTCTCACCCTCATCTGTGCGGTCAGCTCTGCGTTGCTCGCTGCGGTTTACAACATCACCAAAGCACCGATCGATGCCGCGTTGGAACAGCGCAAGATAACAGCAGCGGCCAAAGTGTTGCCCGAGGGCACGCCTCTGCCGGAGAAAACAGTGGTGGGTGATGAAACCTTTTTCGTCGTCCGTAAAGGGGGGCAACTCTCTGCCATTGCGGTCGAAGGCCGTTCCAAAAACGGATACGGCGGCGAGATTGTTCTGATGGTTGGGCTGAGCGGCGACGGACGCTTGGTGAACTATCAAGAACTCGTGGCCAATGAAACTCCCGGTCTTGGTACGAAGATCGAGTCGGATACCTTTCGTAAGCCTTTGCTGGGTCGGGCGCTGAACAGCGACTGGCGCGTTAAAAAGGACGGCGGCGAGGTGGACGCCATCACCGCTGCCACAATCTCGTCACGCGCTGCGCTGGAGTGCATCCGCGATGCAATCGCGAAGTACCAGAAGGCGACGGACGCGCTGAAGGCAAACGCTGCGCCGTGAGCGTGTCGGTGCATCACCGCACCCGCCGACATTTCGTCGCTTATACTTCGTCGCTGGCGCAACCGACTAAGTGTGGGGATTAAGTGTGTCTCCGCGCACAGCGCGGAGGGAAAGCGGTGCTGCGGCTCGCGCACAGCGCGGCTCTTGTCACCGCACTCCAAATTTTGCCCACTTACTTGGGCGTTGAAAGTTGAGCGTTTTCTGGAACCGCCAAGGAGCCCCTGTTTTTCATGAAGTTTCATGTGTTTCATGGTTCCACTTGAACGCTGTGGTCGCTGTCCAGAGTTGCAGCATAATTTGTGGCCGGGGTAGTAATCCCGGCAGGAGGTACGATATGCATGTTCGAGCGTTAGTGATTTTTTGCGCGGCATTCAGCCTGTGCGTGGCGTCGGCGCAGGAGTTGCACAACGGTGGATTCGAAGAGGTGTCGGACAACGGCACTCTGAAGGGGTGGCGTGCCTATGGCGCTTACGTCTGCGATACGGCGCAGGTGCATGGCGGGACGCGTTCGATCCGCTGTGACGTGCCGGCGGGCAGCAAGGGGCGGGGCGGTGTGATGCAGGAGATCGTCTACGACCGGCCCGACACCGCGCCGATCGTGTTCGGCGGTTGGAGCCGCGCCGAAAACGTCGTGGCCTCGGAGTACTGCATCTACCTCGATATTTGGTATGCCGGCGGCGGCAATGCGTGGGCCGTGATGGCCTCGTGGTCACAACCGACCCACGACTGGGAATACACGGCGGAGGTGTTCTACCCAGAAAAGCCGGTGGAGAAGATACAGGTCTTCGTCTTTTTGCGCAACGGTTCCGGGCGTGTCTGGTTTGACGATATCACGCTGGAACGGCGCACACCGACGCTCGGCATCAAGTCAATGCGGCTGCATACCGATTTTCCGCGCTCGCCCGACGGCGTGGTGGTGAATCTCGCATTCTGGAAGCGCGCGCAGTGGCAGTGCCGCGTGCTGGAGCGAGGCGAAGAACGGGAGCGTGTTTCTGGCGACGGCGCGACAGCGGTTTTCAGCGCGACCGGCGGTCCGGATCGTAAGCTGGCGGTCACTGCACACGCCGGCGAGGAGCGCTTCGAGCAGACGCTAGCTCTGCCTGTGGTCTCGCTGACGCGCACGAACTCGGTTCCGCGCGGCTGCGCGGTGTGGACCGCCGACGCGATGCGCCACATCACGCCGCTGACCTATCCGACTGCTTCTGAGATTGCCGCACCGGAGATCGTACTGGACCTTGCGCGCCGTGAGTGCGAGAGCGCGCAGCTTCTGGTGACGGCCGCCGACGGCGTAGCGGTGTCGAACGTGAATGTGACGGTGACGGCGCTGACCGATGACGCGGGACGGCGCTTTGACGGTGAGGTGACTTGGCAGCGTGTCGGCTACATCCGCAGGCAGCGCCCGTACCATCCGCATCCCTGCGGCGCTCCGGTCGATGAGAACTGGCTGCCCGATCCGTTGTTGCCGGCCGCTCCGTTCACGGTGCGGCCTGCCGCCACCCAGGGCGTGTGGCTGACGGCGCGCGCCGCGCCGGATGCCGTGCCGGGC
>JAKJHA010000293.1 GCA_022704125.1 Verrucomicrobiota bacterium
GCCGTACGCTCCGCCGTCAGAATTGAGGTCGCCTTGCCTTCGATCATCAGAATCGTGTCGCCGGGCTTAACCGTCTCACCATCCGGCACGAGGACCGTCACGCACAGCGTGGGATCGACGCAGGCCAGCACTGCACGTGCTACCGTCACCCCCGCCACGCGGCACGCCTCACGTGCCAGAATCTCGCCGGTCGCACACGCGGCGGAATCAACCAGCGCCAGCGTCGTCGCGTCACCCTCGCCCACGTCCTCGGCCAACGCCGCCTTGACTGCGGCCATCGCCCGCGGATCATCCATCACATCGCACATCGTCGACATCACCCGCCTCCTCTCATCCGCCGTCCGAACAAATACCCGCTGACACCGCCGGCCAAATGGGCCGCGTACGCCACCTGCGACTGCACCAACACCGCCTCAATCACGGTGACTATTCCCAACAGCCATGCCAACGTACGGGCCTTCATACGCACCGGGAAAACTAGCAATAACACATACACCTCACGCTGCGGAAAGAGTGCGGCATAGGCCCCGATCAAGGCGAACACCCCGCCAGATGCGCCTATACACAGCGCCGTATCCAGCGAGCGTCCCGCCGCGCCCGCCGCACCGACCCAGGCACGCAACGCAGGCGGCATCCATTGCGTCAGCGCCGACAACGGCGGCAACAAGGGCAGCACCGCCGTCACGGCCAGCCAGCCCAGTCCGCCCAGCACGCCGCCCCACAGAAAGATCCGCCAGAACCGGCGCCCACCGATCTCCAGCTCCAACCCCGAGCCGAAGAGCAACACCGTCAGCATGTTCAGCCCCAGATGCATCCAACTGGCGTGCAGAAACATGTAGGTCAACGGTTGCCAGAAGAAACCCCGGCTCAACAGCGCGCCGTTCAGACCGAAACAAGAGAGCAGCGCATGTCCGTAGCTGTAGCCATAGACAAACTCGGTCCGCGCCGCCGTCTGCTGCATCAAAAAAACAAAAAGACACACTGCCGCGAGCGCCATCGCGGCAGGTGCCCTCGAAAGCAAACCCCGCAGACGCCACAGCCATCTGCGTAGCATCGTGATCAAATCAGCCTCCGTCTCCGGTTCAGGCGGACTTAATCAGATCCCAGTTCGCGTACATCAGGAAGGTGATGATCGCCAGGAAGATGGTAGCGATGATCGCGCAGATGCCGCCGATCTTATCGCCCGATCCCGTCCCCTGCGCAGCCAGTTCATCGGCCGGATTACGATGACGCGCCGAGATAAAGGCTCCGCCGGACGCCTTGGGCTCTTCCGGAAGAGCACTGACAGCATCGGGTTCTTTCTTCAGTTTCAATTTCATGGGTGGGAGTTTATCAAAGCCGTGCCGCTTTGAGTAGCGGATTTTTATCGCAAAAACAACAATGTCCCGGCATTCGGCACTTGTAACATACCGGTGCCGACGATGGCCGCAGGGTGCGTCGCTGCCGAAACGATGCCGCTCACATGACGGCCATTGATGCGCAGGGCGTGCAACGGCTGCGTGCCCGCGAAATCCAGCGTCAGTTTCGCGCCTTCGGCCAGTTCGATCGTCAACCCCTCCGGAAAAGGCGCGTACGCCTCCGCCACCGCTAGCCGCGTCACACGAACGTCATCGATGGCCGACGACCGATCGCCCCCGGCTGAGTTGAGCCCTTGGAACGCAAGCAGATACGACACGCCGGCCTTGACGTACGGCAGACGGAACGTGTAGCGTTCGTACAGATAATCGGTCGTGGTCGCCGTGCCCACCGTTAAGTCGTTGAGTTTCAGCGCAAAGTCATGACCCGTGCGAGCGTAATTCCCTTCTGTACGCGCTGCCGCCATAAACGAGACCGCGTAGTAGCCATCTTCCGGGAAGGTCACCGCTTGCCGGATTGAGGCGGTCTTTTGCAACCACCCCACTTGCCGCCCCATCGGCACAGCGAATGCAAAGGGCTGGCGCTCCACGCAGATTCCGCTCTTGATGTCGGGATCACCGCTATCGGCGGTCGATGTGAACGACCACGCCGCCCCGCTGGGCGCAACCGTGGTGCCCCCCGTGACCGGGTTCTCGAATCCGCCTTCTTGTACCACGGACGGCCCCACATAGGTCACGCGCACGTCATCAATCAAGCCGATACGCATATGACCGTTCGTGCCGCTGCTGCCCTCAAAACCGATCACGGCGGTCTGGCCTTGCGTCACCGTCGGCAGCGTCACTTCAAATGGTTGGAACCCCGGCGGCCCGAGACTAATCGGTGCGACTCTGACGCCGTCGAACGTCACGTCCAGCGTGTGCCGGGCATTCACACTCGTGTACGCAGCCGCCCGCGTGAACGGTGATCCGCCAGCACCGCCCGCGCCCAAGAACGAAACCCGGTACACGCCGCCGGAAGGGAAGGTCACCGTCGTGTGCAGCTTGCCGTTGCTGAACAGAAAGGCCGCGCGTCCGCCAGCCACCGGACTCACCATCCAACCGCCCAGATCCTCGGCCACGCCCGCCGCCGCTATATTCGTGCCGGTGACACTACCGCTAAGAAGGTTGGTCACCGCGTCGGAGAAGGTCCAGCCGCGACCGTTCAACACCGAGCCGATCTCGTAGCGCGTCTGACTATTGAGCCGCAGCGTGAGATCGCCGGTCCCCTCGAAGGAGCCGTCCTCTACCAAGTTGTCGTCATCATCCACCCGTTCCAGCCGAATATCGTCGATCAACGACGTACGGTCGCCCGCTTCGATGTGTACACCACGGAACATGAGACCGTAGCTACCCGCCTCAC
>JAKJHA010000039.1 GCA_022704125.1 Verrucomicrobiota bacterium
CTTTCCCGCCGCATTGGCTAATGCGATCCTGCAACGCCGCGTACGCTGGCAGGATGCGTTCTACGTGCCGTGCGATGACGACCTCTACGTTTCGCTGCTCTACCATCTCGCTTACCAGAAGGCGGAGGCCTGCCGTGCGGACGCCACAGATCCGCTCGCCTTCCGGGCGTACAAACGTTACGGCTTTGTGAAAGAACTGGCGCAACGGCTCGGACGCCCGTACGACCTCTCGCTCTTTGATATGCACCGCCTGTTGACGGAGCAGGGATTCGCGATTGATGCCGAGACAGCGGCGCGTTATCTGCAGAATCAGTTCAAGCACCTCTTCAAAAGCCGGTTCTTCGCGTTGCTGACGGCGGCGCAGCACCCCGGCGAACTCAACCTGTTCGTGTTGCGCGCCAAGGCGGTGCGCAGAGGCTTCCGGCAGACGATGCTTGATGAACTGGCCCAGCACTACACATTGCTCGCCGTCAAAGACATCCCTTGGCTGACGCGGCTGACGCGTGCGAAATACATGCGCGGCAACTAGTGGCGGTGGGGCGGTTGGCCGGTGGTGGCGGTGGTGGTCTTCGATCCCGAACCGCGCTGGCGTTCAGTTGAAGAACGCAGCAAAGCGCACCCGCTGGTCCTCAACAGCCGCCAGTTCTTCAAGCCTGAGTTGCGCGAGCGGATTGTGCGCGAGGGGCGGCTCTACCACAAAGACAACGCCCTGCACTCAACAGACAACGAGGCCGAGGCGGTGGGCCACCTCGACCTCTTTTTCACACCGCAGGAGGAGCGCGCGATTTACGCGCATGCGACTGAGTTACGTGCCTCGCTTGCCTCGCCCGCTTTCTCGGTCGAGGGGTGAACGGACGGCGTTATTCCAGCGGGATTTTCGCCGCTTCAGCTTTGGCCTTGGCCAGAACCTCATCGAGGCGCACCGGCACACCGCCGCGGCGCTTGCTCTCGTCGGCGGCCTCCATGAAGGCGAATAGTTCGATCGTCTCCTCCGGCTTGACCGGCGCGACACCGGTCTTGAAGAAGGTCACGATCTCCGCCAGCATCGGGCCGTACCCTTTGAAATCGTCAACGCGTTGCAGGCCCTTCGCCAGAAAGACCGTCGCGCCGTAGCCGTTGCGCGATTCGCGGTTGCCGCGGAAGGTGCCGATACGTCCCTCGCGCCATGTGCCGATCGCCAGATCCGTGCCGGGCGAGGAGACGCGCACGACCGACTCGCAGCCGGTGCCCATCAGCGTGAAGAGTGTTTCCACGCCATGGATGCCGTACCAGAAAAGGTCGGGATGCGTGGCTTCTAGCGAGCAGGGGCTGAAGGCGTCGACTCCCACGATCGCGCCGTGCTTGCCGCTGCGCAGAGCTTGGGTCTGGGGCGTATAGCGCAACGACGAGCAGGAGAACATCGGCACGTTGTAGCGCTTGGACGCTTCGAAGAGCGCCAGCACATGCGCCAGCGAGCCGGCGATCGGCTTATCAATAAACACACGCTTGCCCGCCTTGAAAACCGGCAGCGCCTGCTCCAGATGGACGCGCCCGTCGTTGCTCTCCAGCAACACCGCATCGACCTTTTTCAACAGGGTGTCGATCGAATCGACAATCTCGACGCCGAACGGCTTGACCTTCTCGATGTACCCCGGCACGCGGTTGGTGCTGGAGGCGATGTCGCGGCTGCCCTGCGGATAGGCCGCCACGATGCGACAACCTGCATATTGCGGCTCGACGGTGTCGGCGTTCAGGAGTTTGGTAAACTCGACGCTGTGCGAGGTGTCGAGGCCGATGATACCGACCTTGATGACTTCGGCTGCCGAGACCGTGCATGCGGAAATGAGCGCACCGAAAAACAAAACATGCTTAATCATAATGGATTTCCTTCCTTTCGCGGTATTCACTGTAGCAAGACCAAGAAGCCGCACGCAAGCGCGTGCGGCGTGCATCTTTCACAAGAAAGGTGCAAATAAAATCATCACTACTCCAACGTCTTGATGCGGATATCCTTGAACTCCGCCCACATCGGCCGCCCGGCGTGCAGTTGCAGGCCCAGCACGCCGTCCAGCAGAGCCAGCGCAGGGTCGTCAGTGAAGTCAAGGATCAGCCGACCATTCAGGTAATGGCGGATGCGGTTGCCTTTGGCTACGATCACGACATCGTTCCAGTCGTTGAGTTTGAAAAGCGCCTTGAACGCCTCGCCGTCGATCAGTGACGCCTGCACCTGCTTTTTGCCGTCGGCCCATATCGCCTGCTCGCCGACCAAGCAGATGCGACCGCGCTTGCCGCCTTCGTCGTAGATGAATCCGGCGACATTCGGCAACTTCTGCTCGTTGCGGATTTCGTGCTGGTAACCCTTGAGACGCCACTGGTTCTTGGCGCCGGGTTTGCTCTGCAGACGCGTGGAGCGGTACTGGATACCCGAGTTGTTCGCGGCAGTGCAGCGGAAAGAGAGGCGGAGTTCGAAATCCTTCGTGGTGCCGTCTTTCCAGATCAGGAACGTGTTGCCTTGGGCAGGGTTCTCGGCGGTTGTCTCGCCGCGGATGGCGCCATCTTTGACCGACCAGAGCGAGGGATCGCCCTCCCAGCCGGTCAGGTCTTTGCCGTTGAAGATGCGGGTCATACCGGGCGTTTCGGCCGGAGCCGTCTGGGGCTCCGCCGCTGCGGTGTGAAGGACAGCCGCGAGGGCGGCGAACAGGAGCAGGGTCGTACGCATAAGAATCCTTTGTTTAGGGTGTTGGAGAAATGGTCGGTTGGCGCTTCTTACAGTGCCTCTTTGACGGCGGCTACCAAGGCATCCGCCTGCGTGAGTCCGGTGAAAGACTTGACGGTCTTGCCGTCTTTCAGGACCACAAGCGTGGGAATGCTGCGGACACCGAACGCCTGGGCGGTGGTCTTCGCCTTATCGACATTTACTTTGGCGACCTTGGCGGTGTCGCCAAGCTGTTTGGCCACGTCATCTATGATCGGTCCTTGTGCGCGGCAGGGCGGGCACCAAGGGGCCCAGAAATCGACAAGCACCACGCCTTGCGCGGTCGCTGCGGCGAAGGTCGTGTCGTCAAGATCAAGCACGCTACTCTTAGCGGCGCCATCAGCCGCAGGTGCCGCACCGGCTTCCGCCGCCGATTCTTTCTTACAGCCGGCCATCACCAGCAGGGCACAAGCACAGATAGACAACAGTACACGCATCGTTTTCATCATTGTGTTCCTTTCTTCCGTTAGGATGCTTTCAGAATAACAAGTCCACCGTTCTCCCGTCAAACCCGGTGACATTTGGTTTCAGGTTTCAAGGTGTCAGGTCTTCAACTCCGGCGTTGGGCGTTCTGAGCTACTTTCGTCGTGAACGCAATACCGCAAAGAGCAAAACAAACACAAGTGGAATGCCTATCAAAATCGCAAAAGGTATCGCCATAAGAAGCAGGCCGAAACCAGTGGCTGGTGTCCCATCAGAAGAACTGGCTATGTACCTAACAGCGGTCAGAAGCGCACAGAGAAGAACCCCGAGCGACAAGGCCGAAAAAATAATGACTCCAAGCCGACGCATCTTGAACTTTCCTGGCTGTCCTGCACGCATCTAACCGGGGCAAAGCATAACCAGATTCACACGCTACGGCAAGCCAGAAAAGGCAAGAAAAGGTGCACAGAGGTGCGGAGGACACGGAGGAGAGTTGTCGTTACGCTACGCGAGGAAACTTATTGCATCTTACCTATTACTTCTTACATCTCTCGGCCCTGCTCGCTATTCGTTATTCACTTTAGTAGTCTCCCTTGGGTATACTGAGACTCACATGCCAGAGATTTTCTATAATGCTATGGTCCTGCGTGAGCCGTATTCCGGTGTGGAGGTGACGGTGCATCAATTGGCATGCGCGCTGGCGCAATACGGCTCGCTCCGGACCTGTGCCTGCGTTCCGGCCGGACACCGCGCCATCCCCGCAGCGCCGCATGTGCGCCTGCGGACAACTTGCGCGGCGGCTTCGCGCTCGCGTCTGTTGCGTATCGCGTGGGAGCAGACCGTGCTCCCGCTGCTTTTGTTGCGCGCCCGCGCGTCTCTGTTGCACGCGCCCGCCTATGTCGCTCCGCTGCTGACGCCCTGTCCTTTGGTCCTTACGATCCATGACCTGCATGTGATGACTCACCCTCAGTTCTGCCGCACGCGCAACATCCTGCATTACAGGCTACTGATTCCGCCTTCAGTCAAAAAGGCTGCCGCAATCATCGCCTTCTCGTCCTACACAAAAAACACCATCCTGACACACTTTCCGGTGGTGCGTGGAGCGCGTATCCATGTCATACCGCCCGGACTTCCGCAGACGATGGTGCGCTGCACCGATCACGCAAGCTTGCAGGTTGTGCGCCAACGTTACGACCTGCCCGCCTCGTTCCTGCTTTTTGTCGGCGACCTGACATCGCGCAAAAACATCCTCAGCCTCATCGACGCATTTGCCATCGTGCAAAGCGAGCGGCCGGATCTGCATCTCGTGCTGGCGGGCGCGGCTGATTCTGCTACCGCTGCGGTGATCGACGCGGCCATCCACCAGAACGGTGTGCGCCATCGTGTGAGCCGCACAGATTATGTCAGCACCGAAGACCTGCCCGTGCTCTATTCGCTGGCGCAGGCTTTCGTCTTCCCCTCCCACGATGAAGGATTCGGCCTGCCGCCAATCGAAGCCATGGCCTGCGGCTGTCCGGTGGTCTGCTCGGGCGGCGCGGTCCTCGAAAACTGCGGCGCGGCGGCTGTCACCTGTGATCCGAGCGACCGCACTTCCATTGCCAGCGCGGTGAGCCTGTTGCTCGATCAGCCTGCTTCTCGCGAGGAGAAGATCGAGGCCGGCTACCGCAGGGCGGCCGAGTTCACTTGGGAAAAATCGGCTCACGCCACAGAGGCCGTCTACAGGAGCGTATTGGGTGCCTCCGCGTCGGCCCGACAGGAGATTCCAACATGAACACACGTTCTCTTTTCTGGCTCGCGCCGCTTGTCTTGGTCGGCGCATGCCGCACCGCCACGCCGGTCGTCCCGACGCCGACCACCGCAGAGCAGTATGCCGAAGTGCTGATGGATATCGTTCCGCCGGAGATTATGATGGCACAATTGGCGCGGCCCTACGCCGCAACCTACACGCGACCTGAAAAGCAGACGCGGGCGCACGACGCTTTCATGCGCAACGTTGATGTCATCGAACTGCGCCGCATCATCCGCATAGCGCTGTTGCGCCACTTCAATGAAACGGAACTGCGCGCGCTGGCCACCTTTTACGCTACGCCGGAAGGGCGCGCCTGCATGGCCAAGAGTGCCGCCTTTGCGGCGGAGGTGGTGCCGGCTTGCTCGCACGAAGCCGCCCAAGCCTTCCGCAAAACCGCAGTCGACGAAGCACGCGGCAGACTGCCATAGCTGCGCCTATTCCTCGATCATGACTGGCGTGCCGTGCTCTACCATCGCGAGTAGCTTGACCGCGTTCCAGTTGGCGAGCCGGAAGCATCCCTTGGATTCGGCGCGTCCGATATGTTCCGGAGTGGGGGTGCCGTGGATGCCGTAGCCCTGTAGCGAAAGACCGATCCAGGCGAGACCCACCGGATTGTTCGGCCCCGGCGGAATGAGAAGTTTAGTTTTTTTAGAGCTGCCCGGTACAAAGAGCTGAGGATCGTAGGTGTAGTTGGGGTTCGGCGCGACTGCCTTGACCGAAACTTCGCCGTCGGGCCGCTTGGATTTTTCACGTGCGATTGAGCATGGGAAAAGCGCGACAAGCTGTCCTTCGGGATTGAAGACCGTCACCTCGGTCCGTGAGAGTGAGATGCGGATCGATCCTGCTTTGGCGGGCTTGTTGTAAGTGCAGTTCGGCAGCAGGATTTCACTGCCCACCGGCGGATTCGGCCAGGTCAGGCCGGGATTCAGGCGTTCAATGACCCGCTGCGAGGCGTGGCCTTTTTCGGCCAGGAATTCTTGCAGGGTCTCGTAGGGCAGCGACTTGAGTCGCGCACGCTCTTCCCAATCCTGCGGCACCCGGCCCAAGGCGGCCACGTCGGCGGCAGTGATGGTGTAGCGCGTTAGCACATCGGCATCGCCGCCGAGCGCTTCCAGCACGGCGGCGTCGGGGATGCCGGTGGGGGGCAGGCCGTTGAGCGTCTGCCAGGTCACCAGTGCGATCTCTGTCCGCAGTCCCCACACACCGTCAACACAGTTGCAGGAGAGGTGTTGGCGATCGAGCAGGATCTGCAACGCGAGCGTGTCGCGGTTGAAGCCGGAGCGGTATCCTACGAAGCGCTCGGCGGCCGGTTGTGCGTTCCCATTCGAGAAGGCAAGCATCCCACAGACAACTGACAAAAGCCAGAGGGAAGGGGTGCGCGGCTGGACGCCGTTTTTCGGTTTCTGGTTTCTGGTTTCTGGTTTCATATTACACACACTCTTAGTCGCCACACTTAGTCCCATACACTTAGTCTCACACACTTAGTCCATACACTTAGTCCCACACACTTAGTCGCTCCATCCATCAAGGCCGGGGTGTCAGTTCAAAGCGGTGCGGCTTGGGTTTGCGCGCGACATCAATCTGCGCTTCAAGATCAGCGATACGCAGATCTAGTTCGACCAGCTTTTCGGCTGGACCATTTTCAAGTTGCACTTTACGCCAGCGTTCGAAGTAAGCGTCATTCTTTTTGAATACCAAGTCCAGGACTTGGAGTGCCTGCGCAGAGTTCGGCGTGGAGTAATTCGTTAGGTCTACCCCGCGGGCAAGATCTTCACGACTGACATTGGCGATGTGAAGACCGTCGATCGTCAGGGCATAATTTGCGGCCTTGAGACCCACGACCTGCAACTGATAGCGGTTCAGATCGTCGGTGATCGGTGCCAGCGCAAGGGCTGCCGTGGCTCTGGCGTCGATCGGCATCGGCAGCGCGTGGTCGAGCCGGTCAAAGCTGATGGTGCCGTCCTTGACCCTCACGTTGGAGAGCGTGCAGTTTTCTTGGCGCACGATTTTACTGCGGAAGAACCAGCGCGACGCATCCACTTCGCAGCAGGAGACCAGCATCGGCGCATGGAGTTGCTTCAGGATAATCCACGCCATCAGCGTATGACCGACCGGCCCCGGGTGTACGGCGTCGCCACCGCCGATCATGGCGTCCGGCTTTGCGGCGCGCGCAGCCAGCATGAGTTTCATGTAAGGATCGAACAGGTCCACGTACCACGCGCCTCGCGCGGCGGCCACATCGTGCAGGGCTTCGGAAAATTTGCGCAGCGATTGGTTCTTCACGTTCTTGTCGTGTTCAACCGGGGGCTTGTCCTCGATCGGTTGCGGGGTGATCAGGGCGACGCGGGCGCCCTCCTTCATTAGAACGTTCACGGTTTCGCCTTGGCTGCGTACATACGCGCGGCAGATGTCCTCGCGGAACGCTTGATAGGCATGGTCGTTCATGCCGAATTTGACTGTGACGGCTGTTGGCTTGTGCGGTAGCACGTCGCGTTTTAGGCCGGCCTGTACCGCTTTTTCCACCATCTCGTCTAGCACGGCACCTGTCGCGGAGAAGAGCGCTTTCTCATCCGTCTTGAAGCGCTTGCGCAACCACGCGGTATCGCCGCCCCAGCCCACGTTGCGAAAGCGGAAGCGGTGGTCCGGGAAGCGCGTCAGTGTGTAGGCTTCGATGTAGGTGGTGTAGAGCTTTTGCTGGGTGATGCTGTCGCCCAGAAAAACAACCGAGTCGTTGTTCTTGAAGAAAAACTCTTTTTCAGGCTGGCCGAAAGCCAGCACTCCGACCAGTACTAAACATCCGATTCCCAGTGTACGTGCGTTCATCGCAGTTCCTTTTTTTTGTGTGTGCAGCCCACAGCCACACATCCCTACACTTTATCCCTACACTTCGTCCCTACACTTCGTCGCTTACACTTCGTCTCTACACTTCGTCGCTGGCGCAATCGACTAGGTGTTGAGACTAAGTGTGTTCGACTAAGAGTGGGGACAAAGTGTGTCTCCGCGCTGTACGCGGAGAGAAAGCGGTGCCGCGACCCGCGCACAGCGCGGCTCTTGTCACCGCACTCCAAATTTCGCCGCCGCGCCGTGCACGGCACAACAATCATGTTAATCATGTCAATTTGGTCTTCTAGCCCGATAGGGCACCAGAACATGAGGAGGAATGTTAACGGGCGGGAACCCGTTTGTCGAGTCGAGAGAACGCGCCGATTGTAATCGGGTTGATGACAGGGGGCGAAGATCGTGCGTTTCTGGGTTCCGTTGCGGTGTCATCGCTATCGGGATCGGAATCGCCGCCACCTTTACACTCGCCGTTGCGAGCCACTGCGTGGGCGCGACAGTCGATTTCGCTACCGATAGCGATACCGATTTGGATGAAGCCTGAAATGAAAAGGTAAAGGTGAGCGGAACAAAACACGCGCTCGACTCGCGTGTCCCCTGTCACTAACTGATTACGCGCCGATTAAATACACATATCAAACGAGCCTTTACAAGACATGTCAAAGGTGGACGTGTATGATTTAAGTGTATTCTGTTTGATCTCACGATTTGTCAGAAAGGGAGGTTAGCCATCATGGGCGCTCGATCAGTAAAAGAGTTAAAGACTATCAGTAAGAAGGTGAATAGCGTCGCGGATGCCGCGCTGAATGCGGGCGGCGGCGTGTTGCGGTTGGCACCGAACTGGGTGCCGCGTTCGTTCTGTTATCCTGGGCGTCGGTTAAAGCTGCACCCGGATGATCTTTTCGCGTTCGGACTCAACCGCGGCGGTATCGACGAGCGCTGGTTCGGTTCGACTACCGAAGCGGCGAATGAGGGACGGCTGCCGGACGAGGGTCTGAGCTATGTGGTCTTCGAGGACAAGCGCGTGCTGTTGCGCGACGTGGTGGCCGAGTTGGGCGCTGCGATTGTCGGCGCGAAAATCTGGAGGAAGTACAAGCGCTGGCCGGTCTACAGCAAGTTCTTCGATAACCTCGGGCCGCTGCCGCACCACCTGCATCAGGACGACAAACTCGCCAAGTTGGTGGGGCAGGATGGCAAGCCGGAGTCTTACTACTTCCCGCCGCAACACAACAATCTGGGTGCGCGTTTCCCCTACACCTTCTTTGGCTTGGTGCCCGGCACGACCAAGGCGGACATCGTCCGCTGTCTCGAGCGCTGGAACAAGGGTGATAACGGTATCACCGACATCTCGCAGGCTTACCGCCTGAAGGTCGGTACCGGCTGGTTTGTGCCGCCGAACGTGCTGCATGCGCCGGGTTCACTCTGCACCTACGAGCCGCAGTGGGGCTCGGATGTGTTCGCGATGTTCCAGAATCTGGTCGATGAGAACTACGTGCCGTGGTCGCTGCTGGTTAAGGACGTGCCCAAAAACAAGCAGAAGGATCTAGATTTCATCGCCGGCATGGTCGATCTCAAGGAGAACACCGATCCGTACTTCTACAAGAACCACTTCCTCGCGCCGGTGCTGGCGAGCGGTTCCGAAAAGGACGGATATCTGGACTACTGGATCAACTACGGCCGCGTCAAGGGGTGGCAGTGCGTCACCGCGAAGCGCCTGACCGTGTTGCCGGGCTGCTCCTGCACCATCAAAGACAACGGCGCCTACTGCCTGATCACTGTGCAGGGCGAGGGCACCATCAACGGCCAGCGCATCTCCAGCCCCAACATGATCCGCTTCTACGACATCACGGACGACGAGTTCTTCGTGGTTCACGATGCCGCGCGCGCGGGTGTCACCTATGTGAATGCCTCGCAAAGCGAGCCGCTGGAGATCCTGCGCTACTTCGGCCCCGAAGTGAATCCGGACGCGCCGGAGATCGGCCAGCAAGGCTGAAAACTTAATCTCACACAAAGGCACAAAGGACACAAAGGTTTTTGACATGAGGCTCATCCAAAACCCTTTGTTTGCAGGTGTAGCACGGGCATCCTGCCCGTGCTTCATGGGCGGGACGCCCATGCCACGAAGTGTTTTACAAGAGCCTTGTGTGAGAAACAATCTGCTTAAGAAAGGAGAATATTATGTCTAACACTTTCCCGAAACTGCATAATGCCGCTTGGCCGGGTGTCGTAGGCAAAGGTCCCGATACGCCCGAGCCGATCATTGAACTCTCGACCATGATCGATCTCACCACGGCGGCCTGCGTGGACGGTGCCCGGTTTGATGGCATCGATCTCTTCCTCAGTGCGCCGCATGTCGATATCGACTCGACGGATGACGACCTCAAACGTCTCGCGGACACCGTGACGGCCAAAGGGTTGGCCGTCGGTTCGCTGGTGGCGCCCGTGTGGAGCGGTTGCGCTTTTGGTGGCGAAGAGAAACGTGCCCACTGGCTGGATCAGGTGCGCAAGGCGTGCCGCATCGGTCAGCGGCTGCGCGAACTGGGTGTGCGCCCGTCGGGCGTCGTTCGCATCGATTCATCGGGCGGTGTCGCCGACTGGGCCAAAGACCCCGCCGGCAATACGCGGATGATCATCGATTCCTTTAAGCAGGCGTGTGACATCGCGGAGGATGCTGGCGAGTGGCTGGCCGCCGAAGGCGAGATCTGCTGGGGCGGCATGCATTCATGGCGCGCCATGCTCGACGTGCTCGAGGGCGTAGACCGTCCCAAGACTCTGGGCTTCCAGGCCGACTTGGCGCACACGATGCTCTATCTGATGGGCTACAACGCGCCCGAAGCGCGCATCCTGCCGGAGAATTTCGACTGGTCCGACACCGCGACCTTCCGTGCTGCCTACACGAAGCTCGCCACCGCCCTGCGCCCGTGGACGATCGACTTCCATGTGGCGCAGAACGACGCCACGGTCAAGGGCCAAGGCTCGCACGACAAGACCGGCCGCCACTGTCTGCCGGACGACCCCAACGGCAAGCTGGACATCGTCTGGTGCGCGGGTCAGTGGCTGCGCGATGAAAACGGCGAACTGACACAGACGATCCGCCACATCTGCTGGGACGGCTGCATGTTCACCAACGAGGTGATGATGCGCCCCGGCACTTGGAACAGCATCCTCGGGGCGATGCTGAAGGTGCGCGAAGCCCACGGCTGGGCAGAGTGATATCACACATGAGGCTCTTGCAACCCCCCCTGTGGCATGGGCGTCCCGCCCATGAAGCAAACACGGGCAAGATGCCCGTGCCACATCCTTCGTGGCATGGGCGTCCCGCCCATGAAAGAGCAACGAGGGTTTTGCAAGTGCCTCGACATTTTCACAAAAAGGAGACTCAAAATGGCAACCAAAAAAAAGCTGAATATCGGAATGATTGGCCGCGGATTCATGGCCAAAGCTCACTCAAACGCCTTCCGCCGGGTCGGCAATTTCTTTGACCTCGCCTACGAGCCTGTGCTGAAGACCGTTTGCGGAACGAACGAAGCCGGGACGAAAGCGTTCGCCGACAGTTGGGGATATGAGTCCGTTGAGACGGATTGGCGGCGTGTGGTCGAGGACAAAGACATCGACCTCATCGAGATCTGTGTTCCCAACAACCTCCACGCCGAAATCGCCATCGCGGCGGCTGAGGCTGGTAAAATGATCATCTGCGAAAAGCCTCTTGCCCGCGACGCTGCCGAGGCGCTGGCCATGACCGAAGCGGTGGAGAAGGCTGGCGTGCTCAACCTCGTCTCGTTCAACTACCGGAGGATTCCGGCCGTGACCTTGGCGAAAAAGCTCATCGACGAAGGCAAACTCGGCAAGATCTTCCACTACCGCGCCAACTTCCTGCAGGACTGGACGATTAACGCCGATGTGCCGCAGGGCGGTAAAGACACTTGGCGTTTGGACGTCAAGGAGGCGGGTTCCGGTGTGACCGGCGACCTGCTGGCCCATTGCATCGACATCGCCCTTTGGCAGAACGGTCCGGTCAAAGACGTGACGGCCCTTACCGAGACCTTCGTCAAGGAGCGCAAGAACGCGGTGACAGGCAAACTTGAGCCGGTCGGTATCGACGACGCCTGCACCTTCATCTGCCGCTTCGCGAATGGCTCGCTCGGCAACTTCGAGTCCACCCGTTACGCGCGCGGACACAAGGCGCTCTTCACCTTCGAGATCAATGGCGAGAAGGCCTCGATTAAGTGGGACCTGCACGACCTGCACCGCCTGCAGTACTTCGATCACAGCGACGCGGGGATCGTGCGCGGTTGGCGCTCCATCCACGTCAGCGACGGCGACCAGCCCTACATGAGTCACTGGTGGGTGCCCGGCCTGCAGATCGGTTACGAGCACAGCTTCGTGCATCAGGTCGCTGATTTCCTCGAGGCCGCAGCCAAGGGCGAGAATGCGCGTCCGACCTTCCGTGATGCGTACGAGACTTCTCGGGTCTGCGACGCGGTGCTGAAGTCGGCAACCGACGGACAGTGGGTCAGCCTGTAACCGAGTAATCGGTTGGTGGCAGAGGCGCGCGAAGCTCGCGTGTTTCTGATGAAAGGTGGGATGGGTGAGTCGGGGGCACGGGCGTCATCGCCCGCTTTCCTTGAGCGTTGAGAGTTGAGCGTTTTTTAACGCAGAGACGCAGAGACAGAGACGCAGAGATTTTGCTGGGCGGCATGGCCGCCGCTGGGAGGGACGAGCGTCTGCTCGTCCGCGGGCAAGCAGACGCTTGCCCCTCCCAGCGCTTCGCAATGAAATCTGAAACCAGGCACGCACTCGACTCGCGTCACCCCTGCCGCTAACCGATTACGTAACCGGGAGAGTGACAATGACACGACGGATTGTAATGTGCACGTTGATCGCCGCGACAGCGGCTGGTACGGTCGCGGCGGCGCCCCGGCCGGGTGC
>JAKJHA010000040.1 GCA_022704125.1 Verrucomicrobiota bacterium
CGCAGCATGGTGGGCTTTCTGCTGCGCGTAGGCGAGGGGGCCGAACCGCCGGAAGCGGTCAAAGAGTTGCTGGACGCATGCGCGCCGCGCAAGGCGCGTGTGCCGTCAGCCGCGCCGCAAGGCCTGTTCCTGTGGCGCGTCTGGTATCGGTGACTGCGGGTGCTCTTGAAAGACTTCTTGCTTGCAGGTGTGGCACGGGCATCTTGCCCGTGTTTCATGGGCGGAACGCCCATGCCACGAGGGGTTTGCAAGAGCCTCTGCGATCATTCTGAAAGCAGCCACTTCCAGATGGGAATGATGGAGATCAAGCGACCGTCGATGTGAACGTCCTCTTCGTTGTCGAGTGTGACAAGTTCAAGCCTTCTGACATTGAAGGCGTTTGAAAGCTCAAGTAACGCTTTTATTTCTCGTTGCTTTGTCGCATGGTCCAAGAGGGTCAGCGACGCTTGCACGGCGCGATGTTCAGAGGGGATGAAAAAATCCACCTCGGATGTCGGGCGCCGATAATGGAAGAGGTTGTCTCCGTAACGTTTCCTTAACGTGAGCGCGACGAGATTCTCCAAAAGGCGACTCGATGGATCGGTAAGGAACAAATTGAGAAGACCGTTGTCCCAGAAGTATCTCTTCTTGACGGTTTCTTTCTCTGCGAATTTGGCTGTGTAATTGGGGAGTCCGAGGATCAGGTAGGCATCTTCGAGATACCGGAGATAGTCGGAAAGGGTGTTGTGCGAGATCGGGGCATGCGAAGCGTCGAGGAGATGTTTCAGGCGGTTCAGCGACATGGGTTGCATGACGCTCTCGGCCAGTTTCCGCACCATCAGTCTTAATGCGTTTTCATTCCGAATCCCATTACGGAGAATGATATCGCCCAGTAGTATTTTTTGATAGAGCGAGTTCAACCAATCGCGCTTGTTTTTGAGGCAGAACGTTTCAGCAAATCCCCCGAACTGGAAATAATCGCCGAAAAGGCGGACTACACGTGCCCGCGTCTCGCCGTCGACGTCCCAATTTTCCGTAAGGGTCAGCTTGTTGAAACACAGATATTCCCGGAACGAAAACGGGTATACTTCCTTACAGATAAATCGGCCCCCGAGCGTCGTGTGGATCTCTTTGCTGAGCATTTTGGCATTGCTGCCGGAAACAAAGACCCTGTACTTGGAGTCGGCAAGCCGCCGGACAAATTTTTCCCATCCGTCTACGTTTTGGATCTCATCCAAAAAAAGCAGGGGCTTTCGGTCGAACAGCTCACGGTAACAGTCGAGGATCGTGTTCAAATCGGAAGACGCAATTCCTGCGAGACGTTCGTCCTCAAAATTTAGACAGAGAATGTCCTCCGGGGCGCACTTTCCGCTTTTGAGCAGGTCTTGGATGTGTTGATACATCAAATAAGTTTTGCCGGCCCGTCGCAGCCCGACGAAGACGTAGTTGGCGGACTGCTCCAAATCGAGCGGGCGATGGATGATTTCCGCCTCCTGCACCTCCCGCTGTTTTTCAATGATAAGACCCTTGATGACCGATTTATCCATAATATCCCTCAACATACTGAAAGATAATTAGCAAATAAGTGTCAGTATAATACCGGAAGAGGCGCATGCCTTCAAGCTCGATTGCTCTGCTTTCTGTAATCGGTTAGTGACAGGGGAGTGCGAAGGTCATGCGTTTCAGGGTTCCATTGCGCCACCATCGGTATCGCTATCGGGATCGGGATCGGTATCGCCGCCATCATTACACTTGCCGCTGCGAGCCACTGCGTGGGCGCAACAGTCGATTTCGAACCCGATAGCGATACCGATACCGATTTGGAGAACGTGGACGTGCACCGCTGCGCTGTAAACGTGAACGTTGGCCATACCCCGTGCACACACTCGTTCACGTACCCGTACACGATAACTCTTCCCCTCTGTCACTAACCGATTGCTCTGCTTTCTTAGTGCCCTTCGCACCTTCTATGAGAAAAACAGGGCTATGCCCAAACAAACTAACGCATTAATGAACTTCCCAATCTCTGCGTTAAAAAACTACATCAGGATCTTTTCCAAAATGGCCTCGTCGACCGCGATTCCGGTGCGCACATCGCCGATCGCGGCGGGCAACGCGAATCGTATTTCGCCGTCCGCCCTTTTTTTATCGAGCGCCATTGCCGCCCGCACGGCTGTCAGGTCGATACCGGTGGGCATTGTCACCGGCAGCCCCACCTGCGCGAAGTGCGCGGCAAGCCGTTGCGCCAGACCCGGTTGCGCCAGTCCGAGCGCTTCTGCAAGCTGCGCTTCCAGTACGGTGCCGATGGCGACCGCTTCACCGTGACGCACGGCGAAATCCGTCGCCTTCTCAATACCGTGTCCGATCGTGTGGCCGAGGTTGAGTGCGGCGCGCGCGCCCTTCTCAAACGGATCCTGCTGGATGATGCGAACCTTGACGGCCATTGCACGCGCGACGAAGGACGCTAACCAGTCGCTTTCCGCTAGGCATGTGCATGGGGCGTTGTCGGCGTTCTGCGCACAGAAGGCGAAGCGTGGCAACTCGTCCAGCAGCCCCGGATCGCCGATCACCGCGTGTTTGATGACCTCCGCCAAGCCGCACCGCAACTCGACCGCGGGCAAGGTTGCTAACGTTGACGTGTCGGCCAGCACCAGAGACGGCGGATGAAACGCGCCGATCAGGTTCTTGCCTTGCGGCAGATCGGCACCGGTCTTGCCGCCGAGTCCGGAATCGACCATCGCGAGCAGTGTGGTCGGCAGACCGATCCAGCGCACCCCGCGCAACCACGTGGCAGCCGCGAAACCGGTGAGGTCGCCGACTACACCGCCGCCCAGCGCGACCACCGCATGGCCGCGTTCGATACCGGCGTCGAGGAAGGCCGACCAAAGCGCGGCGACGGTCTCGATGGTCTTGGTCGCTTCACCGGCCGGGATCTCGGCGAGACTGACCGTCATGCCGCTTGCGCGCAACGAAGCCGCTACACGCTCGCCGTAGAGCGGCAGGGTATGCGAATCGCCCACCACGACCGTGCGGTTGCCGCAGCCCAATTCAGCCATGCGCGCGCCAAGCGTGTCCAGTACACCATCGCCGACGCGGACGGAATAGACGTTCCCCATACCGCTGATGCGGAAGCGTCCGAGTACGGTTTGCGCCTGATCCGCCGTCACATCGGGCGGCAGGTCGCTGACCGACAAGCGGCATGCGAACGAGGCGTAGTGGTCGGCGCGCTCGGCTAGGAGTTGGCCGATGGGTTTGGCTTGGCCGGGGGAGGGGGGCGTGGCGCACTCCATATTCGGCACAGCGAGTAGGGGGCGTTGGCCGGGGTTGCGGTTCACGCGCGATTCCAGCGTGGCGGCGTCTGCCTGGAGGCAGAGGATGTCACCGGTGGATTCGGCCAGAGCACGATTCTTGGCGTTGAGCAGGGCACCACCGCCGAGGGCAATGACTGCTGCCGATCCGTGTGCGGCTTGGTCGAACGCGGCAGCTTCACGAGCCCGGAACCCCGCCTCGCCTTCGAGGGCGAAAATGTCGGGGATGCACTGTTTGGCCGCGCGTTCAATGAAGGCATCAAGGTCGATGAAGGGCAGATCCAAGCGCCGCGCAAGGATTTGGCCGATGGTGGATTTGCCGCTGCCGGGTGGGCCGTAGAGATAGAGGTGCATACGCGCAGGGTGTGAGGGGTTCGGGGTTACGGCCAGAAGAGATGCGGCTGGCCGGACATGCGTGTGTCGTCGAGGGTTGCACGCCGCAGCGCGGCGAACCGGGGCGTCATTTCCGCGATGCTGTCGCCGCCCAGTTTTTCCATCAGGGCATCGGCCATGACGAGCGCGACAACGGCTTCAAGCACCACGACCGCGCGCGGCACAGGACAGATGTCAGAACGTTCATAGCAGGAGGTACACGGTTTGCCGGTGGCGAGGTCAACGGTATCTTGACCTTTGCGTGTAGTGGGAATGGGCTTCATAGCGGCGCGCAGCCAAATGGGCTGGCCGTTGGAGATGCCGCCTTCGATGCCGCCGCAGGCGTTACCTCGGCGTTCCAGCCCTGAGGTGCCGAGTACAATGACGTCGTGCGCCTGCGAACCGGGCTTGGCGGCGTTGGCGAAGGCGTTGCCGATTTCGATTCCTTTGATTGCCGGCACGCTCAGGACCGCCTGCGCGAGGCGCGCGTCCAGGCGTCGGTCCCAGGCGACATGCGAGCCGAGCCCGACGGGCACCCCCTGTACGACAACTTCAATGATACCGCCCAGCGTCTCGCCTTGAGCTTTGGCTTGCTCGATCGCCGCAATCATCTGCGCAGCGGCTTTTGGGTCAGGGCATTGCACGTCCGAACTGCGAGCGTACGCGATGCGGTCGCTGAAGGTCATGTCCTCCAGACAGGCGGCGTGGCCGCCGATGGCCGAGACATAACCTTCCACCGTGATACCGAAAGTTTTGAGATAGGCACGGCAGACAGCACCGACGGCTACACGCGCGGCGGTTTCACGAGCCGAGGCGCGTTCCAGTGCAGGCCGGATGTCGTCGTAACCATATTTGATGGCGGCGGCGAGGTCGGCATGGCCGGGGCGCGGCGTGGTGTAGGCCGGCACGGCCTTGCCTTTCCAATTGGCGTGGTCGCGGTTGACAAGTTGGAGCGCGATCGGAGCGCCAGTTGTCACGCCCGCCATCACGCCCGACAGGATCGCGGCATGATCCTGCTCAATCGCCATGCGGCCGCCGGCACCGGCACCGGCCTGACGGCGCGCGAGATCAACGGCGATCATCGCTTCGGTAAGCGGTAGGCCCGCCACCATGCCTTCAAGAATCGCGGTCAAAGCGGGACCGTGTGATTCACCAGATGTCAAGTATCGTAACGCCATAAAAACCCCGTTGGAGAAAGTACCCCACAGTGTAACGGGGAGCGGGATACGATTCAATGTCGAAAGTTATTTCGATTTTGCTCTCGGACAACTTTAATGCAGCGGTGCGAAGACGCAAGGTACGACACCAGTCAGTCCACTTTGTCTGTGTCCTTGATCCCAGTCTCCTCAACAGGAATGCGGACAGTTTTGCGTTTTACGCGGGCCAGGCTGTCCTGCGCCGTCAGACTGAGAGGGTCCGTAAAGTCAGCCTTGTCAATTTTGTCCATGCCCGGCAAGGGGCCTGAGGGGGAGGCACGGCGAGGAAATGAGAAGAAGCGGATCACGGAGACCAAGCACAGACATCCGATCAATACTGCCACCCCGATCCCGATCTTGACCAGCCGCTGTCGCTGTTCTTCCTTGGCGACCAGTTCATCCAGCACGGCTTGCAGTTCTATGGCGGGGGCAACGTGCGGGTTTGCGGCAAGGTACGCGCGCAGTTCGCGGATGGCGCGGGGCCTGTCCGGACCTTGGGCGAGTTCCTTCAATGCTGCAGCTTCGCGTTCGATGCGTCGACGTTCCTCCTGCTCCTGCGCGGCACGGAGGCGGGCTTCGCGTTTTGCGAGCGCATCGTCGAGCAGAGCGATCGCGGGCGCGAGGTCCGTCCGGTGGGGATAGCTATTGGTGAGGGCCTGCAGCAGTTCGATTTGTCTGTCATCGCGTGATACTTTCGTGGCCTCCTTAAACTTTTCAGCGTATTCAGCGTTTTCCCGGCATTGCGCGGCGATCTCACCCAGACGTTCTTTGTACGTTTGGGCGACAAGCGGACTCAGTTGAAACTGGGAGCCACGTCCGAGGCATTGGGGACAGACCGACTTTTCGCGCTGTCCCGTTCCGTTGCAGGCGTCACATGGAATGGAGTAGTGCTCGGCAGTGAGGGGGATGAGTTGGGCATCCTCGGGGTAAGCCGTCCGATGCGCCTGTTGCGCCCGGACAAAATTGTTCGTATTGCCCTGCAAAAGTAGGGCCATAGCGTAAGCCGCCATAGCGCGACTACGCAAGGCGGGCGGATTATCGCCGTTGCGCACATACTCTGAGAAAACGTGAAGATCCGGTACGCTTAACGGCGTTTGTTGCAGGGCCTCGCTGGCGGCCCGCAAACGCGCCTCTTCTGGTAGCCCTGCAACCAGGAAAAGCGGGAAGACCGCCATGAGTGTCACTAGTCTGAACATGATACATGGATGATTATTCATAGCGTTGCTCGATTTTTTTAATCACGTCCTCGAAAGATGGTTGGCGACCGGACTCAGATGGCAGGAAGAGCAGTTGCGCGAAAAGCTGCCGCGCTTCGTTGTCGCGTCCGTTCCGATGCAGATCGTGGATGGCATGCGAGAGAAAACCCCGGGCCACCATCTTCATGGTTGTCGAAGGGTGGTCGCGGTAGGTGTCCATGAGAAACTCTGCGGTCGGCAGGGCGAGGTCCAGATTGGGGGAGGTCTGCCACTGTTGGGCTTCGATGTCGCCGGTCAAGCGGCCATTGGCGACGCTGAGGATCAAGGGCTGGTAAACGGCGCGCCGGGACATCAAGCGCTCGTGGCCGGTGGCGAATTCAAGCCCTTGCGCGGCCCAATAGATCGCGTGGGAGTTTGCCAACCGCCAGTCCAGCGGCCCGAAGCGCTGTTCCAGCGCGACCATCCGGTCGGCATCCAGACGGAGAGCGGACAACCGCTCGCGGTTTTCGGGTGTGACGTGGATCGTGCCGTTGGTGCTGACGCACGGCGCGAGTTGGCGCGCGAGAGCCACTTTGTATGTGAGGTGTGCGCTATCTAGCACATCCCCCACTTTGTTCTGATAAAACCAGGCCAGCTCGCGATAGAGGCGGGCGTCGCGCGGGTTGAAACGCAAGCCCTCATCCCGCAGCAGCGTGATTCCGTTCAAAACCCAACGCAGACGGTCTTCCGGCCGTCCCATCATCACGCTGACATTGTAGGTAAGATTCCACGCATTGTAGACCCAGGCTTCCGAGGCGTGTGGATCGAGCATCGTCAGCCAGTTGGCGAGTTGCACCAGTTCGAAATAGCGTCCCGCTTCCTGCAACCGGTTGGCGCGGAACCAGAGCACTTCAGAGACCACGCCACGAAAACCACCCAGACCGACCATTACGAAAGTGATCGCGGGCGGCACATCCGAGGTCGCCCCTGTATAGGTTTCCGGCAACCGCTCGCGCCGTATCCCTGCCAAGCGGCGGCTTTGCCAGGCCGTGAGTACGACGAGCCCGGCCAACAGGACCGACCACAAGATGGAAATTGATCGTTTCATGATCTGAATTACTCCGATTATGGTGAAAAGTCGTAAAGGCGTCAATTCACAAGCGAACAGGATTGCAAAAGGCGTCAGAATCGGGTATACAATAACGGGAAAGCGAAGGAATCCGGAGGTTAAAGATGCACGTAAATGCTCAAATTACCGCTTTCATGGAACAGTTTCCGTTTGAAGGGTTGACCTTTGACGATGTCACACTGGTCACACGATATGCTGATTTTCTCCCTGACCAGACCTCAATCGCCTCGCGGCTGACCAGCCGCATAACCCTCAACATCCCGTTCGTTAGCGCCGCGATGGACACTGTGACCGAGGCCCGCATGGCCATTGCTATGGCGATGCTGGGCGGTATCGGCGTGATCCACAAAAATCTGCCGCCTGAACTTCAGGCCCAGCATGTGCGCCGCGTCAAGCACCACCTCAACGGCCTGATCATGCGGCCGGTCGCTTTCTACAACACCGACTCTCTGGCCTACGTCCAGCAGTACCGTCAAGAGCATCATCTCTCGTTCAGCGGTTTCCCGATCCTCGATGACCAGGACCGCCTCGCGGGCATCGTGACCTCCAGCGATCTTCGCTTTGCCAAGAAGAGCGCGACGAGCGTTTCTGAGGTCATGACCACGAACGTGATCACGGCCGCGCCCGACACTACGCTGGAGCAGGCTTATACCATCATGATGGAGAACAAGATCGGTAAGTTGCCCCTAGTGGACAAAAACGGGCGGTTGGTCGGTCTTTATTCCTTCACCGATGTGCTGGAGTTGGTTGAGAACGCTCAGCCGCTCTATACTCGCGACTCGCGCTACCGTCTGCGCGTGGCCGCCGCCGTCAGCGCCAACGACCATGAGCGTATGGAGATGCTGGCGAACGAGGAGGTCGATGTGGTGGTGGTCGATAGCGCTCACGGCCACAGTAAGGGTATCCTTGACATGGTGAGTTGGATCGTCAAACACTATCCCGACATCGATGTGATCGGCGGTAACATCGCCACCGCCGAAGGGGCCTCGGCTCTGCAAAAGGCCGGTGCCCACGCCGTCAAGGTCGGTATCGGTCCTGGCTCGATCTGCACCACGCGCGTCGTGTGCGGTGTTGGCATCCCGCAGCTTACCGCCGTTTACAACGCGGCGAAAGCGCTCGGCGGCTCTATTCCGGTCATTGCCGATGGCGGTATCCGTCACTCCGGTGACGTGCCCAAGGCACTGGTCGCCGGCGCGGACACCGTGATGCTCGGTTCGCTGCTGGCCGGTACCGAGGAGAGCCCGGGCGAGAAGATCATCCACGAAGGGCGTCACTACGTGGTCTATCGTGGCATGGGCAGCCTTGCCGCCATGAAAGAGGGCAAAGGCAGCCGCCAGCGTTACGACCAAGACAACGTCAAAGAGGACGATCTCGTGCCACAGGGCATTGAAGGCATCGTTCCGCTGGCTGGTACGGTCAAGAAGATCATGACCCAGTTCTGCGGCGGCTTGCGGTCGTCTCTCGGTTATTGCGGTGCTCGTACTATCGACGATCTGAAGCGCGACGGTCTCTTCTGCCGCATCACCGGTGCGGGTGTGCGCGAGGCCCATCCGCACGACGTCAAAATTATCAGGGAAGCGCCCAACTACCGCTCGTAACGCCGAGCGCTGAATGCCGGGCACCGAATTCCAAGGGTTGGGACAGGTGTATTTTACGGCGATAAGGGCCGTGCTGCGCGTGGGTCGCGGCACGGCTTTTTAGTTTGTCTGTGCCAAAGCGGCGTCGCGCGAGATATCGCTTGCCGCCGCATTCCAAACTTCGCGTCTTCGTGTTAAAAAACGGGGGGTGTTATATTCACCAGGAAATGGTAAAGTGGCGGCGTCGTGCTGGTAGACGCTTTTGGCCGAAGGAGGAAAGAGACGTGAAAAGACATGCTAAACGGATGGTGTGGTGTGGTTGTGCGTTCATCGCCGTATGCGCGTTTTCGGCGCGGGCGGTGACCGGTGTCTGGACGAATGTCTCGGGGGGCTACTGGGCCGACGACGCGAACTGGCAGGGCGGCGTGGTGCCGTCTTCGTCGGGCGCGGAACCCGGCGCGGGGGATGTCGCGGACTTCACCGCGTTGCCCGTCGATGAGACGGTGACGTTGACCAACTACACCGCCATCGGCAGCCTCTGGTTCTCGGGCTTGGCCGATGATCTCTGGACGGTGACCGGGGGCGGCCTGGGTCTCGCCAACGCGCCGGACTTTCTGGCGGATCGCTACGGTGAAATTCGGGTGAACGGGGGCACGTTGAATCTGGAGTCGCCGATCACATCGTCCGGTGGTTACGGCGTGGCCAAGACCGGGGATGGCACGCTTCGGCTTTCGTCGAAGCACACCTACGGTGGAGCCATGCGCTTGAAGGCGGGGTGTCTGATGTTGACCAATGGCGCAGATCTGGCAGGCGCGGTGTTTGTGGAGGCTCCTGACGCCACGCTGCGACTTGAGGGCGACGCGCAGATCGGCGGTATCGAATCGCGGTGTATACCGCAGACGACGGTGGATCTGGGCGGGCATACGTTGTCGGTCGGGGGCGAGGCGAGTGTGAGGGCATTCGACGGGTGTTTCACGAACGGTACGCTGCGCTTTACGCACGGTAACGCGCTGATTGTAACGGACACGCAGAGCGTGGAGACGGTCCGACTGGAGAATGGCAGTCTAGTGTGCGGGATCAGGGTGGATATCACCGGCTGGTGGCGCTTCGACGATGCGGCGCAGGTTGGCAGGGACTCCGGCCCACGCGCCAACCATCTGGTCACGTACGGTACGCAGGCGCAGTGGCTCGCCAACGATCCGGAGCGCGGCAGTGTGCTCGCGCTGGAGGGTGCGGGGGCGTGGCTCAGGAGCCCGGGCGGCGGACAGTTTACCGGTCTGCCGGTCTCCGACATGTCCTTTACGGTGGCCCTCTGGGTGAAGCCGGATGCGAGCGCAGCAGCCACGGCCGGAATATGTACGTGGGGGCTGGCAAGTTCTGCCTGGCGTTACAACATGCTCCGACTTAATACACCCTCTTCAAACAAACCGCTGCTGCACACCAACTGGGCCAATAACCATGAGATCCCTTACGCGCCGGGTCTGCTGGATGGCGCGTGGCACCATGTGGCTGTCGTCTATCGCGACGGCTTCTTCCTCTACTACATCGATGGGGAGCCGGTAGATAGCCGCTATGACACCGTGCCGTTACAAGTAGCGGACGGTGGTTTCATGGTGGGCAAAGGTTTTTTCCCAGACAGTTTCAAGGGACTGATCGATGATGTGTTTGTCGCGCGGGGCGCGCTGTCTCACGGGCAGATCAGTGCATTGCGGCTGAGCGGGACGTTGCCCGTCGAGAAAACGCCCGCCAATCTGCTGCCGGAGACGGCGGACGTCGAGATCGCATACAACGGAACCTTGAGTTTGACGGGCGACCAGAGGCTGAACACGTTGAGCGGCGCCGGCGCGGTGGGCGGTGTCGCGCTGCAAGACGGCGCGACGCTGACCGTGACCAGAAGCGGCAGGCTGGACGGCGTGGTGACCGGTGACGGTCGACTGGTCAAACGCGGCACAGAGTCGACGCTCACGCTGGGGGGGCGGGTGGATGCCACCGGCACCGTCGAGATCGCCGAAGGTACGCTGGCGCTGGCTAATCGTTATCCCGACGGTCTTCAGGCTCACTACCGTTTCGATGACGAGTCGAACCTCGGCAAGGACAGTAGCGGCAATGGTTATGACCTGACTGCGAGTAGCGCACCGGCCTTTGCGCCGGGGCTCTTCGGCGGCGCGGCCTCATTCACGGCGGCAGACAAGACCTATTTTTACGCGCAGACCTTCCCGGCCACGTTGCCGACGGGGAACTCCTCCTACACGGTCGCGGCTTGGTGCAACCTCAAGGCGGGCGGCAACATACGCGGTATGCCGGTATATTGGGGTCGCGGTAACAATACCGACAACGGCTCCGTGCTCTTCCGGTTCAACTCGACCACCGAGATCATGACCGCGAACATGGGGAACAACTGGACGGTGAAGGCAGGGTACGATTTGGCAAGCGATACGCCGGATGGTGGCTGGCATCATATCGTCTGTACCTACGATGCTGCGACGCACGAGCAACGCGTTTACTTCAATGGAACTCGGGCTGCTCAACGGACGATATGGGCAGATCTGACTGTAGGCGATAATACGTTCTGGCTGGGTGGCGCGCCGTACGGCACGGCCAATTATTATGACGGTCTGCTTGATGAGGTGATGATCTTCAACCGTGCGCTGGACGATGCCGAAGTCGCTGATGTGGCGACCGGCCTTTTCGCTGCGCCACGGGGATCGCGCCTGGCTGATCGCGTGGTGGCGCGTTATGATTTTGAAGACGCCGCGCAACTTGGAAAGGATTCCGGCCCCTACGGGTATCACCTCGAGCCGCAAGGCAGTGTCGCTGCCGCGGCCGGCAAGGTCGGGCAGGCGCTCTCGTTCAATACCAAGAATCAAGGGTACTTGACGTGGACCAACAGCGTCTTCCCTGAGGCGTTGCCGACCGGCAACGCGCCGGTCACGATCACGGCGTGGATAAACCCGGTCGACAATCCTAACCCAAACGGCAGCGTTGTGTTTTGGGGAACGACGATTGACAACCGCAAGGGATGCCACATGCTGCGTCTGGGAAGGAACGCGGGTGGGCAGACCGTTTTCCGGTATGTTGACGGCGTTGAATGGTTCAGCGACGAGTCGTTGGTCTCCTTTGAGCGTGGCGACCGTGATGAGGGGTGGCATCACTTGGCGGCGGTGGTCGGGCCGGGCGGGCTGCGCTCGCTTTACGTCGACGGGGCGCTTGCTGCAAGGGGCCGCGTGAGCGGACAGACCGTGGATCCCGGTAGCTTCTCGATCGGCTACAAACCTAATACATCATGGGCCTGGTTCCAAGGGATGATCGACGATGTGACGATCTATGATTGCGCCCTGTCGCGCGCCGAGATTCTGGAGACATTGCGTGGACGGCCCGACATTCTGCCGCCGGAGCGTACGGTCGAGGTGGCGGCCGGGGCGGCCCTTGATGTCGGCACGGCCGCGCAGCAGGTGAGCGGGCTCGGCGGCGCGGGCGAGGTGCGCATCGCGACGGACGGTGAACTGACGGTTGTCGGCGGCAGTACGACGTTCAGCGGTGTACTGGTCGGCACGGGTACGTTCGCGGTACGCGATGGCGCGGAACAGACGCTGGCGGGCGATGGCACGTTTAGCGGTGCAATCACCGTTTCAAACGCCGCACTGCTGGTGGAGAGTGCGGCCACTGCGGCGGGTTGTGCGACGGTGGTGCAGGCTGGCGGGCGCATCGGCGGACGCGGCACGTTGGGCGGAAATCTCTCAATTGAGAACGGCGGCGGGATCATGGCCGGGACGGCACCGGGTGCGCTGACCGTGAACGGCGCGGTCACACTCGGCGCGGCAGGCATGGTGACGCTGCCACCGGATTTCGAGGGCGGGCGGTTGGCGCTGCTGGATGCTACGTCCGTCATCGCGCCGGACGGCGTGGCGGG
>JAKJHA010000041.1 GCA_022704125.1 Verrucomicrobiota bacterium
GACGAGCCGTTGTGAACCTGGACGATGCGGCTGCCGAGGCGGGTGGTCTGCTTCATCTTGGAGAGTTTGTTGACCAAGAACATGAGCTGACCGTCCGAAGAGCGGGTGATCATCGTGTATTCCGGGTCGCCGTCGTGCTGTGTGATAAAGCGCGGGTCGGCGATCTCGTCCTTGCCGCCCAGCCGTTCTAGGTCGGTCTTCCAACTCTTGCCGTAGGGGGGATTGGAGAGCATGAAGTCGAACTCGTGCGACGGAAAGGCGTCGCTGGAGAGGGTGGAGCCGTACTTGATGTTGTCGACTTCGGTCCCCTCGCCTTTGAGTAGCAGGTCGGCCTTGCAGATGGCGTAGGTTTCCGGCTGCACCTCCTGACCGAAAAGGTGAATGGAGACATCTTTGCCGTAACGGCGGGCCAGCTCGGACAGGCGTTCTTCGGCCACGGTCAGCATGCCGCCGGTGCCGCATGCACCGTCGTAAACAAGATAGGTGCCGGACTCGATCTGGTCCGCCACCGGCAGAAAGATCAGGTCGGCCATGAGCGTGATCACATCGCGGGGCGTGAAATGCTCGCCTGCCTCCTCGTTGTTTTCTTCATTGAAGCGACGGATCAGCTCCTCGAAAATGGTGCCCATGGCGTGATTGTCGAGCGCCGGGAGCTTTTCGTTGCCATCCTCGTCACAAACCGGCTTGGGGCTGAGATTGATGCTGTCATCGAGAAACCTGTCGATCAGGTAGCCGAGGATGTCGGCCTCGACCAGTGTGGGAATTTGGTTACGAAACTTGAACTTCTCGAGGATCTCCCGGACGTTGGGCGAGAAGCCGTCCAGATAGGCTTCAAAGTCGGCCTTGAGCCGCTGTTGCTTGGGGCGGTTTCGCAGACTGCGCAGGGTAAAGGGCGAGACATTGTAAAAAGCCTCGCCGACGGCTTGGCACAGCGCGGCGTGCTGGTTGGCGATCCCGGCCTCGTCGAGTTGCCTTTTCATGGCGAGCACCTTTTCCTTGCTCGGCTCTAAAAGTGCATCCAGACGACGGATGACCGTCATGGGCAGGATCACGTCACGGTATTTGCCGCGCACATACACATCGCGCAGCACGTCGTCGGCGATCCCCCAGATAAAATTCACGATGTTGTTGTGGACCACATGGTTCATAGCCCGCTACTGCTCCTTACGCCTCTCGTTCATTCCCGCAACCCCTTACTATATTCTGGCAGAGGCGGATTATCAACGTAAAACCTAACACGTAAAGCCTAAAGAGAGCAGTTGAAATTTTAACGGCGTTGGTTTCTGGCAAAACTCGTTTTTCTCACACGAAGGCACGAAGGTCACGAAGGTTTTTGGAAGGCGGGCGTTCTCGCGAACCGAACAACTTGAGCGTTGAAAGGTGAGTGCGTCTAAATACCTGTCCCTTTGTCGTTGTTAATTCACGCAAGTGGGCTACCATGGTAGTTCGGGGACACCCCTTGCGGCGTGCCACACGCGGACAATCTCCACAACTTCGCTTGAGTGGCGGATGCGATATACAATTCTGCAAGGTCGGCGAATCACTTCTCGGATGTTTGAATCGCCGAATTCGGGAACGATCCGTCCTGACTCGGGAAAGCGCGACAGACGCTCGACAGTGTTAAACATGCCACGGATGAATTTGGCAGCGGCCATGGGATCTGCTTCGGCAATGTAGGCACTGATCTCACGCAAGTCGAACCGGGCGGAGGGGGACCAAATCAACCGGTAAGCCATTGAGCGAACTCCTCTTTGACGCAGTCATGAGGAATGCCATTGCCTTCATCCAACTCTCGGAGTCCCTTGCGGATGCCGACCAGAAAGTTGATACGCTCCTGCACATCCTCCCAGGTCGCGTTTTCGGGCAGCTCCTCAAGCGTACGAATGGCAAGCTCTTTCGTGTTCATGATTTGACTTTAGCACACAGTTCCAAGGTAATCAATCTGATTCATCACAATCGGTGAAAGTGTCGGTGAAAGCGAAAAGAAAGTTTTGACTCGCGACCCGCGACCTTGCTAGCCCTCCCCCCCCAATAAACGGACTTGAGACGTACGACGGGGTGTATTAAACTACCCGTCAAGTAAACCAGATCGGTCCGCGTGGAAAATGCGCGGACGCAACCATTTGAGGAGTTGAACACATGGGTATGCTCGACCAGGTCAAGCAGGCGATGCAGATGCGTAAGGAAGCCAAGCGCATTCAGTCGGAAATTGAGAAGATCACCTTTGAATATGCTAACGGCGGCATCACTTGCGTGGCGCGCGGCGATTTCACGATCGTATCGATCAAGGTGACACCGGAGGCGCTGCAGGAGGTCATTGCCGGCAAGCCGGAACGTTTCGAGACGATGCTCAATAACGTGGTCAACGGCGCTCTCAAAGGGGTCAAGAAGCAGACGCAGGAAGCCATGGCCAAGATGATGCAGGGATCGGGCATGGGCGACATGTTCGGAGGCTGAAACCGTCATGGTCCCGCCAGTCGACAATCTGATCCGCGCGCTGTCCAAGCTCCCCGGACTGGGACGGCGGTCAGCGGAGCGCGCCGCGTTGGCTTTGCTGCGCAAACCCGAGTTGTTGCTGGACACTCTGGTGGCGGCTTTGCAGGAGGCGCGTGCCACGGTTTGTTGCTGTACGGTCTGCGGCGGGTTTACAGCGCGTGAGCAGAATCCTTGCGGTCTCTGTGCCGATACTTCGCGCGACGGCACGTTGCTGTGCGTGGTGGAGGAACCCTCCGATATCTTTGCTATCGAGCGTTCCGGCGGCTATCGTGGGCGGTACCACGCGCTGATGGGTAAGCTCTCTCCCGCGCGGCAGACTGGTCCCGCCGACCTGCGTTTGCGTGCGCTCGTCGAACGCATTGAGCGCGGTGGCGTGAAGGAGGTGCTGCTGGCGCTGAGTACTGATATGGAGGGCGACGCCACGGCGGGCTACATCAGTGAGCTGCTCGGACCGCTGGGTGTGCGTGTGACGCGCCTCGCCTTTGGATTGCCCGCAGACAGCGGCGTGGGTTACTCCGATCCGCTGACGCTTAAGCGAGCCATCAGCGGCCGTATCGCGTGTAGTTGACGGCCGGCAATTTATTTAACGCAGAGACGCAGAGGTTTTTTGAGGGGCGTTGCGGAGCGTGGCAACGTGCTCTAGACAAACTAACGCGGGCGAAGCCCGCAACCCAATCATGTAAATCATGTAATCATGTCAAAAAATGGAATCGGGAGTCACATGGAATCGGATAAAGCGATTTCTGATACTTTGATGGACGTGCAGGCGCGCATCGCGGCGGCCTGTGCCAAGGCGGGCCGCAAGCCGGATGAAGTTGAGATCATCGGTGTCACCAAGACGCACGGGCCGGATGTGGTGCGTGAGGCGTGGGAGGCGGGTATCAGGCTTTTCGGCGAAAACAAGGTACAGGAGGCCGCCTGGAAGATCCCGGAGAGCATCAGTGGCCCGTCATGGCATCTGATCGGTCATCTGCAGCGCAACAAGGTGCGCCCCGCCTTGGAACTTTTTTCCGTCATCCACTCTGTGGATTCTGTGCCGCTGCTCGAACGACTTGAACGGATCGCCGACGAGTGTGGTCACCGTCCCGAGATTCTGCTGGAGGTCAATGTCTCGGGCGAATCGAGCAAGGAGGGGCTTAAGCCCGAACAGGTGCCCGAGGCGATCGAGTATGCGTTACAATGCCGTTCGCTCACGCTGACCGGGTTGATGACAATGGCACCGTTCTGTCCCGATCCTGAGTTGGCGCGTCCGGTCTTCGCGCAGTTGCGCACATATCGCGACCGCTGGGAGCAGGAGTTCGCGATCGGCTTGCCGAATCTGTCGATGGGCATGAGCAACGATTATGAGGTGGCGGTGGAAGAGGGGGCAACCTGGGTGCGGCTTGGCACCGTGCTTTTCGGTCACCGTCCCGCATGGCGTCCGCAGCGCGAGGACACGGAGCGCTGGGAGCCGTGACAGTCACCGCAGGGTAATGACCGATTCGGTGCCGCGCAACACGCGTAGGACGCCGGCGCCGGAAAAGCGGAGGGTGTCGATCACTTGTGCGCCGCTTGCGGCATCCGCGCTGTAAGTGCCGCGCCGCATCAAGGTGTTGCCGATGCGCAGTGTGCGCACGGTTTCTGTAACACCGGTATCGAGGTAGAGCTTGGCACCGCTGGTCGCGAGGGTCAGGTCGGCGTCGTCCGAGATGCTGTCGCCACTGCCAAGCCGTAGGGTGCCGCCCGCGACCGTCACACGCGTGCTCTGGCCCAGACTGGCGGTTGCGTGGAGTCGCAAGGTGCCGGCCTGCACTGTGACGGCACCGGTGGTGGTCGTGTTGGTGCCCAGCAGGTAGAGTGTTCCAGCACCGGCCTTGACGAGGCTGACCGCTCCGCTGAAGCTCGCATCACAATAATAGGTGCTGCTGATTTGATTGACCGTCAGCGTGGCGGGCGTCGCGCTGGTCACGGTACGGTTGCCGGATGTGGTTAGTCCTCGTTTGAGTTGCGCGACCGTTTGATCGTTACCGTTCAGGTCCAGCGTGGCATCCAGATTGTAGGTTGCGCCCATCGCGACAATGCTGTTGACGGGCAAGACGTTGGGAGCATCAAGCCGCACCGTCGCCCCGCCGATCTCCAGCGTGCTCCAGGTGTTACCCGTTACGGCGATGGCGACGACGCCAGCACCGTGGGCGCAGAGCTTCCGCGATCCCAAAAGTTGCGGTTGCTCCGCGAGCGCCACGCAGGCACCCAACTCGGGCGAGAGAATCAAGTCGTAACTCGGAGAGACGGGCACTGTGAATAGGAACGAGCCGCCTTCTCGGGCACAGATGCGCACGGGGCCACTTTGCGTGATAGGGCCGCACCAGCGGTTGGTGCCGCTGACACCGCAGAGCGTGCTTTCGGGATCTTCAAGGATCACGGGTTCCGCAACCGTGGTGTTTCCGCCCACTTCAAGGCACCCGCCGGCTTGAACGCGGGTTGGCGTGTCGGCGCTACCCAACCCGTACATGTGCGCAACACGCAACACGCTGTTCGATCGCACGATGATCTCGCCGCCATAGGCACGGTTGTCGCCGGCCAATGACAGCGTACCGATACCTTCTTTTTCGAGTGGCAGATTGGCACCGCCGTCGGAGAGCGTGCCCGTGACGACAACCATGGTCTGCGCCGCTCCCGCATTGGTCACACACCAGAGTTGGGGCACGGCCATCACGAGCGGTGCCTCGATCGTGTAGGTGTAGGGGAGATTGCCGGGCAGTGCGGCGCAGAGGCCATCCGTGCCGAGCGTCAACGTGCCGCCGCCGGGGGCGATCGTGAAGTCGGCGGTGCGGTTGAGCAGGATGCCGCGGAAGTGGACGTTGGTGTTCACGACCGCGAGATGACCGCCGACGCCGAAAGCCAATCGGCGCGAACCGTCGTACAATTCCGGCAGATCGTCGTAATCCCAGTTGAACGGCGCGTTGATATCCGGGGTGGAAGCGCCGCCATCCCAGGCTGTGCTGTTGCCGAACGGAACCAATACCATGCCGGAGCCCGAGAAGTGCGTATCGTCTTTGTTGTCGGCCGGGCTGCTCGAAGAACCCCAGGTGCCCTGCCATTTGCGTCCGCCGTCCAGAACCAACTCGCCGACAGTTTCGACGCTGTCGGCCGGGAGTTGGAGTTTGCCGGGCGCACTGATGCTGAGGCGGGCTGTGTCGGCGATGACCGGCGTGGCGTAGAAGCGCAGTGTGCCGTTGCTGATGGTAAAGTCGCCGCTGGTTTCATGACCGGTGGCGATCAAATAATAGGTGCCGCTACCGGTTTTCGTTACGTTGACCGCGCCGTTGAAGACGCCGTCGTAATACATCGTGGAGCCGCTGTGGTCGACGGTCAGCGTGGCGGGTGTCGCGCTGGTCACGATACGGTTGCCCGGCGTGGTCAGGCCGCGTTTGAGTTGGGCGACCGTTTGGTCAAATCCGTTCAGGTCGAGCACGGCATCGAGGGCACCAGTCCTGCCCATTGCGACAACCGATCTAGGCGGAAGGGCGTTGGGGGCATCCGTGCGCACGGTGGTGCTGGCGATCTCCAACGTGCCCCAAAGATTGTCGGATGCGCCAAAGGCGACGGTGCCGCCGCCTTGCGCGATGATCTTGGATGAGGCACCGGCGGTGAGCGGAGCACCGGAGATGGCAATCTCCGCGTTGGGATCAGGCACGAGTGTGAGGCCGGACGGGGCTGTCACGCCGCCCGTGAAGGTCAGGCTGCTCGTATTGAGTGCACGCAGCGGGGATGCTGTAGAGGAGGCGACCGGTCCGCTCCATGTGTTTGTGCCGACAAGGGCGCGTACCGCGCCGTCCGGAACATTGTTGGCAAGCGTCAGCGGTTCGGGCACGGCAAGGTCGCCGTCGAGTTCGATCCACGCGGGACCTTCCACCAGCGTGCCGCCTGTTGCGCTGCCGAAGGCATTGCTATGCCGCACCAACACGGTGCCGTCCGTGATACGCGTTGTGCCGCCGTACGTATTATCGCCAGCAAGGATCAGGTGTCCGTCGCCGGCCTTGGTGAAACCAAAGGGTGTGTCGCCGTCTTGGACCGGTCCGCTGACGAGCAGGGTGGTGAGCCCTGCGTCGTTATTGGTCACGCCCCAAGTCTGGTCGGCCTCGAGTGTGATATCGGAGGCGATGGTGTAGAGAAGCGGTGTGTCGGTGTTCGGGTTGGCCGCGCGGATACCGCCAGCACCGAGGATCAACGAGCCGCCGCCGTCGATCAGCGTGAAGGGGTCACGGCTGTGCAGGCTGATGCCGCTGACGTGTGCATCGACGTTGACCTGCGCCACAGTGCCGCTGGAGGCGAAGTTCAACGGCATGGTGCCGTCGAATGGCGGTGTCTGATCGAGATCCCAGTTCAGCCTCCACGAGAGATGCGGAACCAAGCCTTCGGCGTCCCAGACGGTACCCCAGGCTTCGAAGGTGCCGGGCGTCTCGAGTGTGGCGACCGACGACCAGGCGGACGGCCCGGCGGCGTTCACGGTGCGCACGCGGTAGGCGTAGAGCGTGTTCGGCTGCGTGGTGTCGTCGGTGATATGGGTGGTGTCCGGCGGTAACGTTTGGAATGGCATGAAGTCGCCGCCGTTTACACTGCGCTCCAACACGTAGCCGGTTTCGTTGGTGGCAACGTCGGCCCAGTCCAACTGGATGCTGAAGAGGCGACCCGGCGTGGCGGTGAAAAACGCTGGACGCAGCGGGGCTGGGTTGACGCAGGCAAATTCGAGCGCGGGCGGGGCGAGTGTCGCATGCTCGCGCGACGCCCAGTCGGTGGTGGCGCCGAGGTATTGATACAGCGCGATGGTGACGCGGTTGTCAGCGCCGCGGTTGCTGAAGAGCGTGGCGGCATCCAGCGGCATCCGGAGGATTTCACCGACAATGGGCAACCGTTCTTCGTATAGACCGCCGAGGCTGTGCGTGGTTCCGGTGAATCCGTAGGAGGCCGTGGCGTTCTGTGGGGCATTATTCCATGTGAGGGTTGTCTCGTCCCATGAGTCAGAGGAGTCGGCGAGTAGCACGGCGTCGATATCAAAGTACCCGCTCTGCTCAAACAGCCGCGCTTCGACAAAGGTCATGGCCAACTGGGCGCTGACCGGGGTGGGGATGTCCGTGAGGTCGAAGCGCAGATAGCTCTTGCAGGCGTTACTGAGTACGGACCAGGAGTTGCCGTCGTAGTGGTAGAACCCGGCAACCGAGACAACATCGCCGGTGCCGAGCGGGACCGATGCTAAGTCACGCTGCACGGTTGCATCGGCACCGCCTGTATCGGCGGTGGTAACGGTGAGCAGGAGATAGGGCGGTGGTGTGGTGATGGTGACCGGTTCGCAAAATTCACTGCTGGCGGCGCTGTTGTAGGCGCGCACGCGGTAGGCCAGGGCGGTGTCCGCACTGAGGCCGGTGTCGGTATAAGTCTGGGTTGAGCCGTCAGTCGTCGCGATGTCAGCGAGTTGGACAAAGTCCTCGCCTTCCATTCGCCGTTCGATCACATAGCCTGAAGCGCCGGACACACTCGTCCACGTCAGCGTGACGGCAGTCGGTGTGGGGGCGTTGGCGACTAAGTTGGTGGGAACTGCCGGCAGGGGCGGATCCGCAAATGTGACCGTAGAAGCGGAAGCAAGGTGGAAGTCATTCCTGTTGGATGCAAGGTGGAATATGCCCCACAACGCGGTGTCGGGCATGCCACCGAGCGTGGCCGCGCCGAGCACAGTCCAGTCGGTGCCGTCTTTCGAGGCTTCAGCCGTGAAGCGCGGGCCGATACGGGTGAGCCGTAGCCAGCAGTCCAAATAGAGGCCGTTTGCGCTGCTGGGGATGGCGGATGCGCTGCCGCCTGTCGTAGCGCGGTAGGCGAGCTTGCTGCCGAATGCGGCAGTGGTGCCAGCCACTGCCGCCGCGCTGATGGCATTGTTAGCGGTCGAGGCGCGGATCATGACACAGACGCGGGCGCTGGAGTCGTGCGGAATGCCGGTTGGAAAATAGGCCGTGAGGCTGCCGTCGCCGCTGCGGCTCTGGTAGATGAAGCGTCCGTTGTCGGTGGAACCGGATGTGATGCCCGACCCGCCGATGAGGGTGCTGCTGAGGATGCCGTCGATCAGCACAGCCGGAGAGGAGTCCGTGACGCTGCCGACGATGGCTTGACTCCACGGCGCGCCGAGTGTGGCGGTCGGGTCTTCGATCAGGATCGAGGCCTTCCGATTCGCGGTCAGGCCGGTGCCGGCGGAGTTGCCGCTCAGCGCAAGCGTGAACTGGCGCGCGGGCTGGGGCGTGCCGGTATTGACGATGGGCACGGTGATGGGCTTGGCGCCGACCGTGCCGTCCGGCCATGCGAGTGTGCCGTTAACGGGTTGATAGTGGATACCGGCTTCGGCGGAGGTATTGGCGGTGGCATAGTTCACCGAGCAGGCACCGTTGACTCCGCCGAAACGCTCGGCGTCGAGCACGACGTTGCCGGCGGTTTTGCTGACCTTCAGGCGGATGCTGGGCAGAGTGAAATGCCCGGCAATCGCGACGAACGAAGCTTCAGTCGAGGCGGGCGAGTCACCAGCGGTGTTTGTGGCAACCACGCGATAGGCGTAGGAGCTGCCGTGCGTGAAAGGACCGGGATCGAGGTATGTGGTGGTGTCGGCGGCGACCGTCGCGAGCAGGCTGAAGGTGTCGGCAGCATCAACGCGGCGTTCAATGCGAAATCCGGTTTCGTTTGCGGCGGTGTCGCTCCACGTGAGCGTCGCCTGTACGGCGTTGCTGGGCGTGACGGTCAGGCCGGTGGGATTGGAGGGGATGGCGCTGGAGGCGGCGCGTGCGGTCAGGGTCAGCGCGGAGCCGACACTGAGGTTGTAGTAGGAACCCCCGGGGGCGGACTCAAGCTTCAGCGTGCGCACGAGGTAGGTGTAGGTCTCGTCAGCGGTCACGGTTGAATCGGTGTAGGCGGTGACCGTTACAGGGTCTTCAGTCAATTGGGTAAAGGGGCCGGCAGGCGTGGGCGCGCGGTAGACGTGGTAGCCTTGCAGGGCGGGCTCGGACGAGGCGTTCCATGCGAGGGTGACCTGCGAGTTGGTGCTGGTGGCGTGCAAGTGGCGCGGCGGCTCCACTGCATGCAGGCGCAGAGCGGGGTCGCCCATCAAACCGCAGTGTACGCCGGCGTAGGCGTTGGGTTGGTAGCGGACACTCCAGAAGTTAGCGTTATGCGAGACGAGAGTCGCGAAGCCGACGGTCTCGCCCATACCGAGGTGGTGCATGAAGCGATTAGGGCGGCCACCCCAGAAGCAGGTCAGGCCGAGCGAATCGCCGGTGGCGTTGCCTGCCAGCGGCGCACGCAGCAACACGTTGTCGGCATCCCAGTCGCCGAAGTAACTGCCGAAGAGGCTGGTGAAGACCGCACGACTGGGACGCAGACCAAAATCGGCGGTCGTCCCGACTGTATTGGCGCTTTCATAGCTGCCGCCTCCGTTTCCATAGGCGACGAGATAATCCTTGCCGCCGGCGTAGGTGTTCGCAAACCACTGACCGCTCGGTGCCTCATCGACTGTCGGTCCGACAGCGGTGAAAGCCCAACTCCATCCAGCAATGGCGAAGGCCTCGCCGCCAAAATAACCGAACCCGTCGCGGATCAAGCTGCGGCGCGGGATGGCGGCATACGCGCCCTGTTTGTGCCGGTAGTCGTGGGCCTTGCGCAGGTAGCGCCGCAGCAGGAGAAGCTCGGTGGCAGCGGTGGTGGGGGCTTGGGTCATGTTGTGCAGATCAACGCGCCCGACCATCAGTTCCGTTGCGCTGGGCAGATAGCTTTGGTCGAACTTGCCATCGCCGGGGATGTTGATGTTGGCCGAACGCGAAGCGCTGGAGTTGCTTACCGAGGTGTCGGTCCAGATGCCGTCCATATCGGCGTAGTAACCATCGGCCGGCCAGGCGCCGACATGGTTGCTGTGGCCGTCCGGCGCGATGTTGCCGGAGTAGGGGACCGGGACGTGGCCGAGCAGATAGACCATCTTGACCTGCGTGGGATCGGCATTGTAGGCCGACTGGATCAGCGTTTTGACGGCGGCAGGCGTGCCGGCGCGCGGCGCGACGAGGGACTGCACCGTCCAGCCATCGGCGGCGAGATCGGCGGTGAGTTGTGCGATTTCCGGTGCCAGCGGCGCGGCCAAGGTATCGTCGACCACCAACAATAGGGTACCGCGCTGATGGACCTCGGGGACCTTCACGCCCGCGCTGAGGTAGCCGACCGCCGGAGAGGGCGAGAGCCCGGCAAACGTACGTTGCAGCCAGTATTCGTATTCGATACCCGGCACGGCGCTGCTGTCGGCATACGTAGTGGCGTTGGAGGCAAGCGTCGCTTGGAGTTCCCAAGGCATCCCGCTGGCGTTTTTGAGACGACGGTGGAGTTTTTGCGAGGCGATTTTGTTGGCCTGACGCAGCGACCAGGAGAGGGTGATGCAGGGCGCGGTGTCAGAGACCGTGGCGCGCAGGTCGATCGCGAAGTCACGCGGCGTTTGCGCGATGGCCGTCAAGGAGAGGGCCATGATACCGAAGAACCATGCGGCGATACGCATCTTTTTTGTCAAACATGAGAGCGCGGGCATGTGTGTCTTCATACGGCAGTTTAGCGGCTGTGCCGCAGAGCGGCGTGGTTTTACATGGCTTTTAACAGTTCAAGCTCAGCGTTCAGAAGAATGGCGTACATCTCTTCGGCGGTCGTGGCGGCGCGCAGATCGGGGAGCAGTTCAGTGCCATGCGCCAACATGCAGAGCCGAGCCAGGACGTGCAGATGCAAGACGTCGTCGGTACAACAGATCAAAAAGAAAAGATCGGTCTGCTCACCGTCCTGCGCCCCGAAGAAAATCTGCTGCACGGTCTTGCCGAGCACGATAAAGGAGTCGGCGGCATAGTAGGGGTCGTGGTAGCGTGCGTGCAGAAAGGCGGCGCCGCCGCCGATCGCGGTGGAACTGACACTCTCGCGCTCTTCGATTTCGCGCTGCAAGGCAGCATCATCATAGAGCAGGTCCGTAGTGACCGCCAGGGCGACCATGTCACGGATCACGCCTGGCTTGGTTTTCGCGGACATCTCCGGGTCGATCCATTCGGGGCGGCAGAGGCGCTTGATGAGGATGTCATCCGAGTCCCTGTCCGTGCGCACTTCGGTCTCTTGGCGGTGATGCTCCGAGAGCATACGGCTGCTGAGTCCCATAATCCTACGCTGTGCCCAGTCGTCGAGCACGCGGTGTTCGAAAACCACGTCATCGCCCTGCCGGATAAAGGGAATCTCGTCGCGCTGTACCAGATGGAACAACTCGCGTTCCGAGATGCGGATGTGGCGTGCAGCCTGCCGCAAAGATAGTTTTCTGTGTGGCATGAGGACTCATTTTACCGGATTCACTGTTGTGCGTCAAAGCGCATGTCTGTGAAAACTCAACAAAATACGACGAATCAGATCGATCTGTCTGATCTAGATGATCCGGAGGGGGAGCAAAGGCCGTGCGGCGCGGCTATGTGAGGTTTGCGTGACGCCACGCTTTGGGCGTGAGGCCGGTCACACGGCGAAAGGTGTTCGTGAGGTAGGCGGAGTTACAGAAACCGCAGGCACGCGCGACGAGATAGATCGGGACGGATGGATCTCGGAGAAGGCGCTGCGCGCGGAGGATACGTTGGCGACGAATCTCAGCGCCGACCGAGCGATGGATTTCCGCCGTAAAAAGATGGTCGAGTTTGGAGCGGGTAATACCGATGCCCTCCGCCACCTCCCGTGCACCGAATGGTTTTTCGAGATGCGCGTGGATAAAAAGGAGTGCGTCGCGAATGATGGGGTTCGCATGAGCGAGCGTATCCGAGGAGTCCCGTGCGACGACACCGTCCGGCTTCGTGAGGCGCGGTTTTTTTGTGGCCGCGAGCCTGCGTTTCGAGGGCGTTAGCGACATCAGCTTTTCAAGGAGCGCCGCGCCTTCATAAGCATTGCGGGCGAGGTTCTGTTCCACACTCGAGAGCGGCGTCGCTTGGTTCTCGCAGAGAAAGGGGTCGTTACCGATGCCGAGTAGGGCGACATCTTGCGGTACGGCATAACCCGCTGTTCGGCAAGCG
>JAKJHA010000042.1 GCA_022704125.1 Verrucomicrobiota bacterium
GGCTGTTCGGAATGGCGGCGTGGTCGTTCCAGACCAACAGCAAATCGCCGGTCGAGGGCAACCGCTTGATCGAAGCAGGGGAAACGGGAGATTTGATTTCCGAAGCGACCGGCGCGCTCCACGTGTTACCGCCGTCGGAAGACCAGGCGAGATACTGGCAACCGCCACTCGCGCGGATGAACATCATCACGCGTCCGTCCTTCAGCTCCACCACCCCCGGCTCCTGCGTAGTGATGCGCTTACCGGTTGTGTCATAACCCTTTTGCACAGTCTTGCTGCGACGCCACGTCTTGCCGTTATCGTCCGACAGGTAGCACATCAGCACCCCTTGCCAATCTGCCTTGGATGCGCCCTGCGGCCAATGCAGACAGACCGGTGCCACCAGACGTCCGCCCTTAAGTTGTATGACGCGGTCATTGTTCAGCACATAATAACCGACCTCATCCGTGATACACATCGTTGGCGCACTCCAAGTCGCGCCCTCGTCCTGCGAGAGCCGCATCACCGGACGGCAGTCCTGCTCGCTGTTCTTGAGCAGATAGAAGAGCGCGATCTCCCCGTTCTGCAGGCGCAACAGACTCACGGACATGACATTCATACCGCCCTCGTTCGGCACGATCATCCGATCCTCCTGCGTCCATGTCCGGCCGCCGTCGGACGAATAACGCCCCGCCAAATGTGCTGGGTCGTGATCCCCTCCTTTACCCGCCGTGTAGTGCGAGTACACAAAGAGGATACGTCCGTCCTTAAGTGTGACGAACGCCCCCTCGCTGTTACGCGGATTGCCCGCACCCGGCCGCAGTTCAAGAGTCCGCACAGGGATATCCTGCGCACGCGCGCCAACAGCGATCAACAGCGCGGCAGCCAGCCCCGTCCGTGCCAAGCTCATGGTATACTTGTTCTTTTTCATTTTCGTCAACTTTCAAAACTCAACTTTCAAAACTCCTAAATCCTAACTCCTAAATGCTAACTCCTAAATGCCAGCTCCGCCCTCACCGGAGCATCAGAACAGATCCGGACTCCGCCGGGCCGTACAGCACGTTCAGCGTGCCCGTCCCCGAGAAGTAGGCGGACGACGGCTTGACCGGCGCGGACGATTCGATCCCGCCATAGAGACCGGGCGACCTCGGCCGACCGCCCAACACCAGCCGGTCAACATCGACCACGCCCGCGAAATCAAGCTCCGTCACCACCCCATCCACAATGCTCAGCGTCACACCAGACGGGAAAGGCGTTGCCGTTCCTTCGAGCACCACGGACGCACCCGCCGCACGGACCGCGAGGTTGGTGAGGTTAGGCATCGGAGCACTCAACTCCAAAGTTCCGCCATCGGCCCATACATCGGTGACACCCTGTAACGGCGATGTCACCTGCAAGGTACCGCCCCGCACAGCGAGACCGCCGCTAAATGCGTTGATGCCGTCCATCAGCAACACGCCCGGCCCCTCTTGAATCAGACAACCCGATCCGCCCAGCGTTCCCGACAACGTGCTGAGCGAACTCGCCGACGCCTGCGCAAACGCCACACCGCCAAGCGGCCCGGTCGCCAACGCGACCGGCACGTCCGGAGCAAAGACCGTCCCGTCGGTCAGCGTCTCGATGCGCCCGCCACTGAGTTCGACTCGTCCATTGTTGTCGCCCTTGGTGACCGTACCGCTGACACGCAACGTGCCGTTGGAGAGCAACACCTCGCCAAAGCCTGTGGTATACGGTCTGCTCAGGGTTAATCGGTAGAACGTAGAGGTTCCGCCGCTCTGGCAGAAGACGCCGTGCGCGTTGTTGCCGGACACATAAGCGGGCTGTGCCGGGCAAGTGATCAGTTCGCCGCCCTCCAACTCATAACGTCCCTCGGTGGCAGTACCGCCCGCAATCATAAAACCGGTGCCCGCGTTGTAGAACGCGGCGGAGGGCGTCGTAAGATCAACCACCCCTCCGCGCTGTACAAATACACCCCGCTCCGCATTACTACCGGCCCAGTACCCCGGCAACGCAAACACGCGGTTTTGCATCACAGCGCGCGGCCCCTCCTGTACGTACTCCGGCGGCGGCACATGGCGCGCGGCGTTGGCTGGCTGCACGGCCATCTGGCTGATCGCCCCGTGGTTCACCACACGGCCCTCTTGGATGTAGAGCCGGAAATCACCGTTCGCGCTGGCCGAAGCAGTACTCCGATCCAGAATCAGCGTGCCCAGACCGGTCTTGAAAAGATCCCCGTTCAGGAAGACATCCGTATCCAGCACCAGTGTCTGTCCCTCTGCCACGCACACCGTCCCGTTAGCGGCAAAGGTGAGCGTGTTGGTCGCCAAGGCGGGACAAGTAACCGTCAGCGTGCAACCCTGCGCGCCTTGATCAAACGTCAACCCCGCCAGAGCCACGCCGGGCGCGACATCGAGCACGATCTGGTCCGACGCCTCGAACTGCGAAAAGTCTAGATCCAATTGAACGTCCGAGCCGTTCGGCACGCTAGCCGTGTTAGCCCAGTTACCCAGTGTAGACCACAGTGCCCCGTCATTGGCATCGCCGGTCCAGACGATCCCGGCGTACGGACGCACGGTAACGGTACCCTCACCATAAGTGTAACTGCCAGCCGGCCGCAGAGTGTTGTCCTGATAGAGCCGGTCGACCACCAACTCCCTGCCGGCCGCCAACAGCAGGCTACCCGTCCCGCCCACGCGCAAGGTCATGCCGTCCGAGAGCACCTCGCCGTTAATGCGTAGCGTGCCGTTCGTGACGATCAGATCGGTCACGCCGTTGAAAACCGATGCCGCCCCGCAAACCAACTCCCCGCCAGCCACCACAAGCGGACCGGTGAAGGTGTTGGTCGCGCCATTGAGGTTCAACGTCCCGGCGCCAATCTTGACCAGTCCGCCCGCACCCGATAGCGCGCCGCTCAAGGTCACCATGCGGCCCTGTGTGTCGAAGAGCGCACTGCCGTTCTCACCACTCAGCGCCATGTTGAGCGATGACGACCAGTTCGCGGCCGCGCATAGCGATACGCCGCCAAGTCGGACTGTACCCTGCACGTTTGTGGTCGAGATGATCCCGCCCGCGCCAAGATTCACCGTGCCGCCGTGCAGATCAATGACGTTATCAGGGTAGCCCATCGCGAACCGGGCACTGTTGACCGTGCCGCCACTCATGATAAACGAGCCACCTGAATGACGGGCCCAAGAACCTGAATAGTAAATGCCGAGGCAGATACCGTTCGCATTGGTCGTCGTCAGTGAGCCGGAACGCATGAAATAGGCGTAAGGACTGGTGGCGGTGTAGTTATGCCGGGTGAAAAAGACATCGCCGCAGGTCACCGTGCCGCCGTCATGCAGGATCTGATCCAGCGGATAGAATCCGCTCGGATTGTTCAAAATCCGCTGACAGGTCAAGTGGCAGCCATTGGTGAAAACGACGGTGCCTCTACCGTATAGCTCGTGCCGCCACGCTCCCAGGAACGTGTTACCCATCTCCGTGACACCGCCGAACACAAGCTCTCCGTTGAGCGAAAAGGCGGAACCTTGGACCCCGCTGATTCCGGGGAATCCTTTATTGATCTGGACCACACCGCCGCCGGTGATCGCCAGCGATCCATCGCCGGGCGTCCGGCTGAGCGACACATCCAGTACCAGCGTCCGCCCCGGTCCGACAAACAGGCAGGGCGAGACGACAAACGGCACATGCAGCGTAAGCGAACCATTGCCGGTAAGCGTCAGCTTACGCCGCGCCCCCTGCGGGTTGTAAACCAAACAGGTCAGCGTCACCGCACTGTCCAGCCGCACATCCCCACACGCATTCGAGAGATCTGCCACGACTGTTGTGCCGTTGGGGACGCTCCCTCCCGCCCAGTTGGCCGGATCGTCCCACGACTCACCGTCGCCCGCACCGATCCAAGTGATCGGCACAACAACAGAACAGGCCTTCGTACCCCCTGTTATAAAGCCGTGGTCCGTTGTATAGCGTCCCGGCGGCAATGCGACACCGTTTGTGGAGAGTGTGCGCGCAACCACAATGCCACGGTTGTATAAGCTCCCCCCGTAGCAAAAAAGGATCTTGCCGTTGCCTTCGATTTCAAGATCCAGCGGCACAGAGACGACGGTTGTGATGTGTTCAACACGCAGAGTCGCCCCATCGCACACCTTCACAGCCAAGGGTTCCTCAGAACCCGCGAAGCTGGACAGCTCAAAGTCACCCGGCAGGTTGACATACCCGTTACTGATAATCAGGCTGCCCGATAGACAAGCCTGTCGCATCGTCCCCAGCCCGAATCCGCCCGCGCCGGTCTTCACGATCTCTGCGCATCCTGAAAAACCGCGACGCATCGTGAGCCCCTGACCGGCAATCGGCGTGTCAAAGGTCACGCTCCCGCTAAGCGTAGTCGGAATTTGACACGACAGCGAATTCGTCGCACGCAGCACGCCGCCTGAAAAGTCGAAGGTCTGCAACTCCGGCATCCACAACGCACTGATGTCGCTTGAGACCTGCAGCGTACCGCCCGCCAATCTCACGGCGGCGGTCAGATTGTTAGTCCCCACCGATAGCGCACCGATCTCGGACAAGCCGCCGCGCTGGACAAACTCGCCCATTTGCACCTGCACCCTATCGCTACGCAGTACACCCTGCTCATTCCCGAACCACCCGGGCGAGTTAACGCCCACAATCATATCCGTTGCCTTCAGGGTACCCTTGCGCAGCAGGTAGTAGCCGTTGGTGTTACCGGCTGAGTTGCTGGCACCCAAGCATACACTTCCGGCTTCAACCACGCTCTGCTCGGAATCCTGCACCAGCGTGCCCTGCGTGGTCGCCGCGCTGGAGACGCCAAAATTCAACTGCCCCACTGACCACGCCGCCTGGTTGGTCAGCGTTACGACAGCTTGAGCACCTGCATTGCCGATGCCCACAGTTGCGGAAGGGAGCGCAAGCGAGGCGTCACCCGAAAAAAGGTTCGAGCCCGCACCGAAAACCAGCGCGTATCCGCTGGGTATCGTGCTGGAAATCGCGCCTTCAAACGCTATGCTCCCCGCGCCCATCTTGTCGATCCGGCTCGGGATCACGATGTCCGGGACGATCACCAGACGGTTGTCCGCATGCCCGCCCACTTGGAAGCCACTATTCGGCGCTGCAATGCCGCTGAATGAGAATGCCGCCCCAGGGTCTGCCTCAATGCGCACCGTCTTAGGCGTCGTCGAAGTGAGCTGCAGCCGTCCGAGCGTCACGACCCCGTTGGTGTCGAGCCGCACCGTGTCCGCCGCGTTCAGCGTGACGACGTCCCCCACCGCACCGGGAAAGCCTGCGCCGCCCTGCCAGTTGTCGGATGTTGTCCACTTGTTATCAGGTCCGCCGCCGACCCACGAGTAATCCGCCGCAGCCGCAGAAATAGCCGACCACACCAGCCAGGCTAACGCACATCCGATGACACTCAATCTGCCCGTATTCATAAGCGACCTCCTCCGCGTCTTCCCAATCATGCCGAAACACGACCTACCACCATTCAATACCCCATAATCATAAGACATAACTAACGCCAAAACGTTCGCGATAAAAGAATTCTTTTTTCATGGTATTTTTCAACCCGAAGCCCTTATGCCGCAGCACTGCAAGTGCACCAGCTCTTTGCACGGCACGCTGTTGCGGGCGAAAACGCCCGCGACCGACCCGCCATACCTCTTTTATTGCGGCAAGAATTGAAATGCATAGAGATCCGCGTCTTTGAGTGCAAAGCGGATGCGCACGGGCTTACCGGCTAACGTGCTCACATCCGTGCCCTTGCCTTTCCACGATACAGGGAAATCGATGTGGTCGCCGAAGATCGGAAAGCAGTCGGCCAGCGCATAGCCCGGCACCGGCGATCCATCCAGATTTTGGATTTCCACTTTCAACTCGCCCGGCCCGCCGGTTTCGAAATTGATCGAAAGCGCCGCACCCGCAAAAATCAAGGGCTTGGTGATCAGTTCGCCGCCTGTAGCCGGAGCCTGCGCCGAGACAAAGCCGTCGAGGCGCAATGTACTGCGGCGGAACTTGGTGGAGTTGCCTTGCCAGTAGCCTTCAGTGGAGTAGAAGCTGATTTCATTCGGTGCGTCGCCCAGATGCGAGGCGGTTTCGACCAGACCCCAGAAGATGAAATTGTCGCCGTAGGTCCAACTCTCCTTCTGCCGCGGACCGGGCCGCATAAAGGCTTCCTCCCAGAGTCGGACCGTCTCGCCGTCACGACTCGCGAGCAGCATGCCGTCTGTAACCGCCGTGCCGTAACGGTTTGACTTGGCCGAGCGCATCTTCCGGTTCTCTACACCCGGCAATGCTGACATCGCGGGCCAGCCCCAAGCGTCCGTGCCGCGATCATAGTAGCGCATCGGGAAGCCGAGGATGATGTGCGGCGCACGGTAGTACGGCTGCATCTGGTTGGTGTAGAGCGCGTAATCCTTGCCCTGTTGGCGCACCACCTGTTTCCCTGGGGGGAAATGCAGGATGTCGGTGCTCGAACTGGTCATGATGTCGCGGATACCGTTCCTGAAATTGCGGTAGTAGGCGCGGTAGGTTCTGGCGACGGGATCCCAGAAGATCGTGTTCTGCGAATCGAACAGCCCGTCGGATATGCACCTTTTTTCGGTCAGCATTTTGAAATGAATACCGTCTTCCGAGACCATCACATGTACGCCGAAGTGCTCCTTGTCCTTCCGGTTCTCATTTGTTAGAACCAGCTTGAAGCGCTGGTCGACGGGACACGCCGGATTCGTATCGACAAAGACAGCCGTGCAAGCGGGATCGGGCGCAAATGGTTTGACCATGGCCCCGTTCAGGATGATGTTGTTCGCACGCGATCCCTTGAACTCGCAGATGCCGAGCTCCGGCCGCGTCCACCGGACACCGTCCGCGCTCTCGGCGTAGCAGAGAACCCACTCGTGATTTTCGACCGTCGTATCGCCCACTCCCATGTTCTCGCCATAGTGTATCCCGCGGTAGTACATCCGATACTTTCCGTCCGCGTAAAGGACGGACTGGTACCCCGACGCATTCCCCTCCCACGGTCGGTCGGTTTCCAGCACGATCTCCTTGCGCTCGGGCCTATGTAGAACCATCCGCAGACCGCCCGAGATCGTGCTGACCATCGCGTCATCCACAAACAGCTCACGCCGCCCGCCGATGTTGATGGCGTCCTCCGCGCCCAAACCCTGCCATGCGGCAACCGCCGCCATCACCCCCGCCCACATCCGCATCCGAATCCGAACCGGTTTCATACCGCTGTCCTTTCCTTTGCCTTATGCGTTAAACTCGTTGATCGATCCGGCAGCAACTCCTTAACTCAGCGATCGCTCTTATATTACTCCTTCCGGCCATTTAAAGCGTTCGCGACAAAAGAATCCTTTTTTCGTGGTATTTTTGTTCATTCGACGCTCTTGGCAAGTTCAATCGACTTTATCATCATGCGCGGGATGTGGAACGGTCCCTTGAAGAGATTGCCCTTCGCCGGTTGGGCGACCGTGCCGTCGCGGTGCAGATAGCCGTACCACTCACCAAATTTTTTATCGGGCATTCGCGCATACGTCCACTCGCGAACCTTCCGGTGCCAGTTGAGCCACTTCGGCTTCTTCGTGAGATTCCAAGCGTATTGCGTGGCGATCAAAGTTTCACATTGCGGCCACCAGAACTTCATGTCCTGTTCATAGTACTGGGACGGGAAGTTGCGGCAGTCTCTGAAGGAAATAATCCCGCCATACTTTTTGTCCCAGCCCCACACGAGGGACCAGTCGAGAATCGTGAGCGCGAGTTTCAGCAGCTCTTTGTCCTGCGTCTTTTCGGCGACCTCCATCAGGAACCAGCTCGTCTCGATGGCGTGCCCCGGATTGATCGTCCGCCCGATCATCGTGTCGATGAACTCGCCGTTCGGCCCCACGGTCTCCAGAAGCGCCTTGAATTCGGGATGGACGAAATTCTCGCGCAGGAGCCGGATCGATTCAGCGATCTGCGCATCAAGGCTGGGATCGTCGCAGACTTCCTTCAAACACGACGCCACGTTGATGAGGATCATCGTCAGTGAATGCCCTTGCGTCTCGAAAGTCGGCTCGAACTTGGGCGGCGTCATCGCCGGATCATGCACGAACGTTTTGATGCGCTTGAACAACTCGAGCGCCTTCGCGGCGTATTCTGCCGATCCCGTCGCCTTCGCATATTCGCTCATCGCGATCGCCGCGAAACACTCGCTGAAAACGTAGCGGCGCATCCGCAGCGGCGTTCCATCCGCCATCAGCGAAAAATAGGCGCGTCCCCTCGCATCGAAGAGATGCGCGTCGATAAAATCAAGCGTCGACTTCGCCGCCTTGAGCCACGTCTTTTTTTTCTCGACCGCGTTATAGGCGTAGGAACAGACGAAGGCGAAGCGACCTTGAAACCAACCGCTCTTGGTCGAGTCCATCAGGGTACCGTCGCGATCGACACAGGTGTAAACGCCCCCGTGCTGCCGGTCCCAGCCGTGCTTCATCCAGAACGGCAGGATGTCCGTCGTCAGATCCCTGCGACACCGCTCCGACCACGCTTTCCAATAAGTCTGTGCGTCCATAGTTTCCATCGATAATTGATTTTTTTCACGGGGAGTCTTACCGCTCAGCGGGCCTCCCGCTTGAGGCGGCACGCGCCGTCCAACGCGGTGCGCAGCACGGCGCGGGTCTCCGCCGAGTAGTTCTCGTAGTCCACGCACTCCATGCAGATGCCGTCCGCGCCCTCCTCCCAGGCGATCTTCAGCAGCTTTTCCGCCACCTCGGGCGCTGAGAGCTTCACGGCCTCCTGATAGCTGGGGATGCCCTTCTTCGAGAAATTATACATGGAGACGGGGAACAATACTTCGCAGCGGCCACCGCACGTCTCCATGATGTTCCGGTAGATTTCGCGTGTGCTCTCGAACGGCCGCGCAGTATCCCACTTCACGGTCATCACCACCAGCGTGTCGATCACACCCTCGCGAACCAGCCGCCGCCAATCGATGCTGCGCGTGATGAGCATGAAATCCGGCTGGTCGGCGGACGGGGCGATTTCAAAGACTCCCAACATCAGGCGCACCTTGCGGCCCGACGCATTCAGATGCCGCCGCAGCGCGACCAGATAGGCGTGCGTGGTCTCGGCGACGAACGCACACCAGCGCGGATCACGCCCGTCTTGCGGAGGCTCCGTCCCGTATTTCCGACGCCAGCGCTCGACCTCCGGCCGCACATACTCGTCCAGCGGACTCCAGCCGCCGTCCCGTACCGTATCGATGAACAGGTGGTCCATACCGCGCTCTAGCAGTTCGTCCACCAACCGCAGTTTATGCGCCACAACCTCGGGATAGGCCAGGCTGCAACGCCCTGACCAAATCTGACCGTCGGCGCTCACGCCCCAGTACTGCGGGTGGTCCAAGTTCCAAGGACCGATCGTCCAACTGTGCCAGTGCGTCTCCTCGAACGGCCAGTGGATGCCCGCGTTCAGCCCCTTTTCCTTGCAGAAGCCGAATATGTCGCGAATGATGTCCGGCTCGCTCTGGTAGTACCGCAGCCATCCGTACACGGGGCGGCTGTCCGGCAGGCGGCGTTTATCGAGCGGCGACTCGACCCAAGGCAGCCGCGTCTCCTCACTCAGGTAACGCATGGTCCCGCCCGCGCAGTTGCGCCAAAGGATCGTATTCGCGCCGGTCTCCAGCACATGCTCCAGCAATGCCCGGTTGCCGGCCGGTGTTTCGGTATCGAACAGGAAACGGCCGGCCTTGTCTTTCGACGCCGCGAAATCCAGCGAGTCCACGAGGGCGACCGCCTCAAAGCGTTCAGCGGCTCCCGCTCCAAGCACACAGACACCGATCAACGCGAGACCCCACACGGTCCGCGCCAACCCCACAATTTTGACGCTCAGAAATCGTTTGCCCATCACTCCACCTCCCCAAACAATTGTTCGCGCGTCACCTGACGCGGCACACCCGCCGGATAGCCGCGCCCGCACTCGAAGGACTCGACCCGCCCGTTCAACCGCGCGCCGCCGCCTGGCCATTGTCCCAGTGAAAGAGAGAGCGCGGGGCCATAAGCCATGGTTGCACCGGCGCCTCTCCGGCGCTGCAGTTTACCGTCGACATATAACCGCACGATTCCGCCCTCCTCACGGATGCCCAGCACATTCACGGGGCGACCCAAAGCCACCGGAGCGTCCGACCGGGCACCGACAAAATCGCCCTGAGGGTTGCGTGCGTTAAACCAGATCCGCTGACCCGGGTCGACGTACATCTGCCAACCCAGCGCGTGCTCCGCATAGCGTCCGATCGCTGCCATCTGCACGTCTTTTGTCGGCTCGTCAACCGTCATCGTCATCTTGACAAAGAAAACATTGGTCCCGAAATCAAGTCCGGGCGGCCGCTCGAAGGTCACCGCCTCCCTCCCCTGAGCAACCTTTCCCGCCAGGCGTTTGCCGTCCGCCGCCACCAGTTCCGTTGCGCCGCCGCTGCGTTCGAGACGCGCCTCCGTACGGACAACCCAAGAGGCTTTCGCTGTTTGTTGCGGGGGCGGCGGCATCCGGCAAGTCACACGGGTCCGGTAGAGCTTGTACGCTCCGGTCCGGTTGTTTTCGAAAACCAACTCCCGCCCATCCGGCGACCAAGCCGGACTGCGCGACTGCCCCGCGCCGGTCTCCAGACGCGACAACGCACCCGAACGCGGCTCCAGCAGATAGATGCCCCAGCCGGGATCGCCCTCGCGGAAACCGGTGAACGCCACCAACCGACCGTCCGGCGACCAGCGCGGCGCGTAGGCACCCATTGTGCGCGGCGTCAAAAAGGCACTCTCGGCGAGGTTGGTCGCGCGCGCCGCGTACAACCGCCAGTTCTGGCGAAAATCGTCCAGTTGCGCCCACAGCATAAACCTGCCGTCCGGCGAGAGCGAAGGCTGAACCATCCCGCCCAAGTCGCCATTCGAGCGCGCCAGACGCTCGGCGGCCGCACCCGGCGCAAGCGCCACCCGCCAGATCGACACGCCGTCGCCGTCCTCACCGCGCGTCGAAGCGTAGAGCACCGCGCCGTTGTCCGGCGTCACGCTCGGCGTGTAGTCGCGCCAATACCCCTGTGTCAGAACCTGCGTCGCGCCGTCCCGCCACAGCCGTAAGCCATATCCGCAATCGGCTCGCGCAGCGGCGGCTTGCGTCGCGGTCCCGATGTGATGCCCGAACACATAAACCAAAGCCCCGTCCTGTGTCCACGCCGGATAGCAAGCCTGACCCACGCCGCCCACCAGCGTGGTCACCTTGCCACTCGCCAGATCGACAACGGCGATGTCCAGATCACCCGCCGCGTCTGTCTGGAAAGCGATCCGCCGTCCGTCAGGCGACCAGACCGCCTCGGTGTCGTTACCCGCACCCGTGGTGACCGGGACAACGCGGTCACATTGACACGACAACCCGTCCGTAGGCCCTTGCGTACGCTGCGCCGCGTATCCTCCGATTACCAGCCCGCACAACAGGCACCCGATCCCGAGCGCCCCACATCTCCATCTGGTTTTTGTCTTCATGCTTCCTCCCGCCGCCCTGCCCGCATCGAGCGTTCAGAGCGTCAACACCCTACCCAGTCATCGCCTCTATATTACCTCTTTCGGTCAATTAAATCGTGCGCGAAATGCGTCATAAGTTGGAAACAGGCGTGCCATAAGTGCAAAGGCATACGACTGCGCCATTCTTATCTTCAAGCCACGCGGTGTAAAAAGAGCCATGTTCTGTCCTTCTTTTGCCCAACGTAAAAGTGAGGGGCTGCGCGCTTTTGCGCAGTCCCTCTCGACTCCTGGGTTGGGCTTCACAGCCATAGCATTGCCGCTGACAACGGAATGCCGAAAAGCACGCCCAAAGAACTAGCAATCTGCGAGCGCGGCCCAAGAGCGGGAAACAGCAAACGCACGAATATATTTGCCGCCACGATGACAACCAGGGCGTACCACCATGCACCTGAGTAAGCAGAAGCTATGACTGCACCTATAAGTGCAACATATGCGAGGCTCTGCAACCAAGAAAAGTCCCCAGCGAGCCACTCGCCCACCGGCCAACCACGAGGATTGGCGTAACCAGCGTAAGCGATGATCGACCAACCGAAGCCAGCGGTGAGTGCAAATACAGCGAGTTTGACTATTTCCATCTCGGTTACCTTTTTCGTCGTGATGCCCAACGCCCAAGCTCACCGGTGGCAATGAAGCGTAGCGAAGGACTTTCCCCAAAAAATCGGGGGCAATTATATCTAAGTCCTTGAAAACAAAGGGGATGCGTCTCTGACGGGCGTGCCTGAAAGTGAAAAAGTGGTTTTCCTCCGCCGGTTCTGCCAAAATGGCGGTTCAACCAAAAACCGGAAAGGAAAACCGACATGAATCATAGCGCAACGGCGTTCAAAGCGCGAGAGCAACTCAAGAATTTTTTGGGGGAACTTTCCCCCCGGTTTTCCAAGCCGCTCGGCAAGTTCGTGGGCGACATGGTCTACG